>JBDSLX010000217.1:0-2594 GCA_039916145.1 Verrucomicrobiota bacterium
GTTTCATTGGATTTTGGCGGTTCATGGTTTACCCAATTCCCTGTCCGTCAATTCGAAGCAACCCCAGACTCACTCACTTTACTCAGAGGGGAATCATTTTTTGTTGAACCAAGAAGAGCACGGTTGACTGTTGAAGAATTGCTTCGTGCGCATGTCGCTAAACCAGCACAAGGCCAAACTTGGGAAGTTCCTCAAGCTGACGCGTTCTGGCGGGTGGCAGAATTTCCAATGTTAGTTGAGCAAGGCATCAATACATCAGCAAAGGTCGCTGAACATTATGAATTTGATCCACGGCAAAGCAGCTATTACCGACAAGCCGCTGAGTTTTTGGGTTTAGTGTATTCAGAAAAAGGAACTTATCGGCTCACAGATCTTGGGCGCGAATACACAACCCGCACCGCTGATGAACGCCGACAATTATTGGCCGGTATTTTAGCTGAATTTCCACCAATGAGGGCTTTGTTGGAATTGTCTGCGAAGGCTGGCACGCGTGGAATAGGTCGGAGTGAAATCACTGCCTTGATTTCCCGTCATTCCACGATTGGAAAATCAACGCCAAACCGACGGGCAGTTACATTGTCATGTTGGCTTCGGTGGTTACAAGCAGCGACAGGGGCAGTGAAAGAAAAGCAGGAAAGATTTGTGTTAAACTAAAGAAGTTCATCAAGTTGTTTTAGAGTTATCCCGTCCTCATTTCTCCATTCCGTCAAACCATTGGCGTTACCACCACGAATAACCGCTGCTGCTGCGCTTGGACTTTTAAACTCAAAGTTTTTTACAAAAAGGAGATGTTTATCGTTTGAAACTAAAACCCCAGTTTCCGTTAAATATTTTCGGAGATTGATAACCCAAACACTATGCTCAGTTGAGGCGGGGCGCGTTTGCGGAACCGCCTGTGAACCTTTTAAAACCACAAACCCATTCGGTGTGCGCTCACCGTTTGCCGTCAACCCTTTGATTTTACAAATCAATGTTTCTGTTTTGGTGAATCGAATGGGCGCAAGAACATCACATCCCAAAACTGGAAGCAGTATTCGCATTCTATCGAGGAACCCATCCATTGCTGCGCCTTCGTAATCGGGCAACGGACTACCGCTCGCTTGATCATTTATAATTTGGAAACGACCAACCTTTTTTGCTTCCTCAATTACTTTTCCTTCAAGGTATTTGACATGACCTTCATGCAAACTTCCTCCCGTGCCGACAAAAACAATTGCCTGATTCCAGAATTCCTCTTTGCGATGCTTGAGCCGATTTCGAATTGATTTCCCGACTCCAATATAAGCGAGGGGTTCATTCTTTATGGTTTCGCCATTCAGAAAATAAATACCCGGCGAATCAACTTCTGGTTTCTCCAGCAATTCTTTCAATTCGATGCGTGGAGCGGCAAACGCTTGTCCTGTCCAGCTGTGATTAAATTTCGCAACACGAAGACCTTGGGGTTCGCCTTTCAGAAGATCGAGAATGATGGTTTCGCGCGGCATTTAATAATTTGCATTTGATCAATCGCCCGATCCAGCGTCAAGGCATGATCCTTCACACCACCACCTTTTCCGCTTGGCAACATTGTTGGCAGAGGATGATTAAAATCTCCGCGCCTTCGGTTTCGTCGTAGTGCACGGCGAGCTGGAGTTTGTAGCTCTCGCAGCGCAGGCAACGGATGTGGAAGTTGCGGAACGGGCTTTCGTCGGGGGTCTTGCGCGGGGCGTAATCTTCGCGGCGCATGAAATATCTGGCTCCATTCATCTGCGGACTTTATCGCGTCGCACGGACAAAGGCTGTCTGAGGTGTGAGCGGCGGTGCGAGAACTCGTGACGGAGCGCGGGTCTGTGACCCGCAGCACTTTGGCAAACCCGACGCGCTGCGACTCACAGAGTCGCGCTCCGGGAGAATTCACCAATGAAGATATTTACGCGCTCGCGCCGCATTTCGAGGTGTTAGCACACGGCCACTTTGCAAGTCTTGCGCGACCTCGGTTTGCTGTTGCACGTCGGCAAAGGAACATGGCGGACTTTTTAACAGGATTCACTGGGATCGACGGGATTCTGAAGGCTACAGGTTTTCCATCCTGAAAATCCTGTTCATCCTGTTAAGTTTTGGAGTCTCCCTTTGTGCCTTCGGTTTCGTCGTTTTGCACGGGGAGCTTTTACACGGATTTCGCGAATTGGCGCGGATTGAAAAGAGACTGATAAACTTTCCCAAATAATCCGCGCTCATCCGCGAAATCCGCGTAAAAGTCTTTTCCCAACCGGCAGACCAAAAGTTTATTCTCCAACTTGACTTTAATCCAACCCTGCCCGTAGATTCCCCGCTCCTAAACCGCGCTTGAGTCGGGGCAGGCAAAGGCCATTTGAGTTTCAGAATTTCGTTTGGCTACCAATTTATCACATGAATAAAGGCAAAATCGTTCAGATTATCGGACCCGTCGTTGACGTGGAATTCGGCGAAAATCTTCCCGGCATTTACAATGCGTTGACCGTGAATTTCACGGTGCAAGGCAACGAAACCAAACTCACTCTCGAAGTGCAGCAACATCTCGGCGACGGCTGGGTGCGCGCCATCGCGATGTCTTCCACCGAAGGTCTCAAACGCGG
>JBDSLX010000218.1:0-5265 GCA_039916145.1 Verrucomicrobiota bacterium
AATTGACTAACCTGACTCACTTCTTTATTACCAACACGGAACATTTCTCAACCATCGAACACTAAAATTTATGCCTCCAAAAACTGCCGAAAAAAATTCTCCCGCCGAAACGAAAGTCTCCGAAGCATCGAAACTCACCGCAACGCGCGACCGCGAACTTGAAGCCGCCATTTCTTCCATCACCAAAGCCTACGGCGACGGCAGTATCCTGCGCCTTGGCGCTGCGCACGCTGCGAAAAAGATCGACGTGATTCCGACGGGCGCGCTGGCTGTCGATCTCGCGCTGGGCGTTGGCGGATTGCCGCGCGGACGTGTGGTGGAAATTTACGGCCCGGAATCTTCCGGCAAAACGACGCTGATGCTGCACGTCATTGCCAACGCTCAAAAAGCGGGCGGACTCGCGGCGTTTATTGATACCGAACACGCGCTTGATCCCGGTTACGCGAAAAAATTAGGCGTGAACCTCGATGAACTTTTAGTGTCGCAACCCGACAGTGGTGAAGAGGCCTTGACGATTTGCGAAACGCTCGCTCGCTCGAACGCGCTCGATGTCATCGTGATTGATTCCGTCGCCGCGCTCGTGCCGAAAGCCGAACTCGAAGGCGAAATGGGCATGGCGACGATGGGCATGCAAGCGCGTTTGATGAGTCAGGCCTTGCGCAAACTCACCGCGATTTTAGGCAAATCCAAAACGACCTGTATTTTCACAAATCAATTGCGCGAAAAAGTTGGCGTGATGTTTGGCAGTCCTGAAACCACGTCCGGCGGCAAAGCGCTGAAATTTTACGCGAGCGTTCGCATCGACATTCGCCGCAAAGAAACGATCAAAGACGCGGCGGGCGTCGCGACCGGCAACCACGTCAAAGTTAAAATCGTCAAAAACAAAGTCGCGCCGCCGTTTGCCGAAGCGGAGTTTGATATCATTTACAATCACGGCATTAACAAAGAAGGCAGCATCCTCGACGTGGGAATTGCCGACGGCGTGGTGGAGAAAAAAGGCGCGTGGCTGCAATTTGAAGGCAATTTAATCGGCCAGGGAAAAGATGCCGCACAAAAAGCGCTCGCTGAAAAACCCGAACTCGCGAAGAAAATTGTTGAGGCGATTATGGCGAAGCGGAATGGAGTGGTTGCGGCTTAACTAACTCAATTATTAAGAAGCAATTTCCATGAGCAACGACGTTGAATTGCAAGAGGCAAAAGAAGGTTTGGAATCGTTGGGGATGTGGATGGACGCTCGCCATAACTCTCGCTTCGTGGGCACTCCAATTCAGACGTGGGACATCCCAAAAAAAGAGAAAGGCTTTTTTACTGTTTACGCGATGAACCTTGTTCTGGAAAGCAATGGGTTTGAAGGTCTTGCTGCCCAGGAAACCGAAGACGTGGGGGCGTTTATAGATCTACTTCATCGGATTGGAGCGAAAAAAACGTCCGCTTTTATCAAGCACACCGTTGCTGCAATGACGAGCAAGGCTTCTTGCGATAAGGACAAATGCACTAGCGATTACTATGACCTTTTCGAGCGGGATAAAGTTTGGCTGAAGATATTGGATTATGTGGGACGACGCATCTTCGTCGGTTATTTGCTCAAAGCTCAGGCGATTGAGGATGCGGGTGGAAGTACATTCGATCCGCAACAGTGGGAAGGGAATCTCCCAGATGCCTCCTGAGAATATCCATGTCCACAAAACAAATTTGCGTGCTGGCGAATTCGGTGAAGAACAAAAACCGATGTGTGGCGGGATTTGAAATCAGCAAAACATCTGACGGCCAGATCGCGTGGGGTTCATGGATTCGTCCCGTCAGCCCGCATGATAATGGCGCGGTAAATTTCAACGAGCGTCGTCTGTTAAATCGTGGCGGCAACCAGGAGCCGCAAATTCTCGATGTTATTGAAATTTCCCTCAAGCAACACGAAGCCGATCCTGTTCAGCCGGAGAATTGGTTAATTGATTCGTCGAAAAGTTGGAAATGGATCGGAACCATCGCGTTGAAAGATATTCTCGCGCGCGAAGAACGTCCGCCGGATTTGTGGCTGGAAGAACGGCGGAAACCGGAACGAATTTCACCGAATTATCTTCAACGGGAAAAGAATCTGCAATCGCTCTATTTGATCAGGCCGCAAAAAATCCATCTCGAAATCCACACCGAATACAATCGCGAGGAAGGCCGCAACAAACGAGTGCGTCGCGTGCTTTTTTCCTACAATTGGTTCAATTACGATTTGCCGTTGACCGATGCTGACATCGAGCAGCGTTATTTTCCTGATTTTCCAAACGAGAAAGAAGGCGTTCGCGAGATTGAGTTAGAATCGAAAAATAATTGTCTACTGTGCCTGAGTTACACGCCGCTGTTTAACGGCTTTCATTACAAAGTCGTCGCGACAATATTGGAGTTGCCCGAATGAACGCGCACGATGCAAAACCGCTTTTCACGATTGGCCATTCCAACCTGGATGCGCCCGCGTTTGTGAAATTATTACAGCAACATGGAGTTCAAACTGTGGCGGACGTTCGCTCGTCGCCTTACAGCCAATACACGCCGCAATTTAATCGCGAAGTTTTGCAAGCGACGCTCAAGCAACATGGAATCAGTTACGTTTTTCTCGGCGACGAACTCGGCGCGCGCCGCACGGAACGTGAATGCTACGAAAACGGGCAGGCGGTTTATGAATTGATTGCAAAAACCTCATCGTTCAAAGACGGGTTGGAACGTTTGTTAAGCGGCTTGCAAAAATTTCGCATCGCGCTGATGTGCGCCGAAAAAGACCCGCTCACGTGTCATCGCACAATTTTGGTCTGCCGGAATGTGAAAAATGCGGGCGTCGAAATCCAGCACATCCATTCCGACGGCCATTTGGAAACGCACGCCGAAGCTGAACAGCGATTATTGCAAACCTTGAAATTGCCGACAGAAGATTTCTTCCGTTCGCCCGCTGAAATTTTGACTGAAGCCTACGCGACGCAGGGAAAGAAAATCGCCTACGCCGAAGAGTCCGAAAGCAAGGAAGTTTCATCCGCAATATGATTCAAGCCTCGAAATTTTGGAAGGTGAAGTTTCTCATTAACACCGTGGCTTTAGCCCGGTGTGAAAAATGGATTGCGAACTCGGAACCGTTTCAACGGTTTCTCGCCAAAGCCAAAGCCGTTGAAACGGCTGAAAAATTTTCTCCGCCTCTAGTTCACCGGGCTAAAGCCACGGTGTTAATGAGAGAACTAAAGCGAAGTCTGCCGACGCCGTTTTTCTCCGTATGAACACGATCCAATTGTTCACCATCGGCTTCACGAAAAAAAACGCGGAGGAATTTTTCGGCAAAATGATGAACGCCGGAGTAAAGCGCGTGGTGGACGTTCGTTTGAACAACACGTCGCAGTTAGCCGGTTTCGCCAAGAAAGAAGATTTAATTTATTTTCTGAAAGCGATTGGCGGGATTGATTACGTTCATCTGCCCCAGCTTGCGCCCACGCAGGAAATGCTCGACGAATATAAGAAGAACAAAGGCGATTGGGCGGTTTATGAAACCAAGTTTCTTGATTTGATGGCGCAACGCGAAATCGAGAAGACCGTTGCCCCTGAAGCATTGCAGGAAGGATGTTTGCTTTGCAGCGAGGACAAGCCCCATCATTGTCATCGCCGCCTCGTCGCGGAATATCTGTCCGCCAAATGGAAGAATATTGAGACGCGGCATTTGGTTTGATTCCCCTGTCACCTTGCATTGTGCAGTGTCCTCACCCATAGTGTCAGCGTGAGCAGTAAACAAATAGTTCAGGATCTGCTGGGGCGAATTCCCGATGATGCGTCGTTAGGCGAGATCGCGCGGGAGATTGAATTTGTCGCCGCTGTTCGCAAGGGACTTGAGGAGTTGGATCGAGGCGAGGAAATCCCTATCGAACAAGTTGAGAGGGAACTGCCTTCATGGATTATAAAGTAGTTCTCTCTCCTTCAGCGCGAGCGGATATCCGGGAGATCGTTCGGTATATTTCGTGGGACGCTCCAGATCGAGCTTTGGCATTTGGACGCTTTCTAATTTCCAAAACGAAATGGCTGGGACAATTTCCGGAAGCGGGTCGAATCGTTCCCGAATTCAATGTGCCAACGATCCGCGAAATTATCGTTCGCTCGTATCGTGTGATTTACCGGGTCGAGGACGAGAAAAAGAAAGTTGCGGTCGCCCGATTCTGGCATTCGGCACGAGGCGAACCGCAGCTTTGAAGGAGTTGCAATTTGTGAGTTACATTTGAAAGTATTTTATGCGCCAAGTTTATTTAGATCATCAATCCACCACGCCACTCGCGCCCGAAGTTTTTGAGGCGATGAAGCCTTATTTCATGGAGGCGTTTGGAAATCCGTCGTCGCTCCATCAACATGGCTTGCGTGTGCGCGACGCTATTGCCAAAGCGCGCAGCCAGATTGCCGCGTTGATCAATGCCGAATCGCCCGAGGAAATTTTCTTCACGTCCGATGGCACCGAGTCCGCCAATCTCGCGGTGAAAGGCGTCGCTTACGCCAACCAACGCAAAGGCAATCATTTTGTCATCTGCGAAACGGAACATCCATCCGTCATCAACTCAGTTGAATTTTTAGAGAAGCAAGGTTTCACCTGCACCCGCGTCAAAGTGGACAAAGAAGGTTTGATCAATCCCGAAGACGTTCGCGCCGCCATCACTGACAAAACCACTTTGATCGCCATCCATCACGTCAATCACGACATTGGAACGATTGAACCGATTCGCGAAATTGGAAAAATCGCGGGGGAAAAAGGAATCGCGTTTTATATCGATGCTGAAGCGAGCGCGGGCTGGTTGCCGATTGATGTGCAGGCGATGGGCGCGAATCTTCTTTCGCTTTCGCCGCATCGCTTTTACGGGCCGAAGGGCGTCGGCATTTTGTATCGCAACAAAAGAGCGCGCATCGTCAGCATGATGCACGGCGGTGTGCAGGAAGGCGGTCGTCGCGCAGGAACTGAAAATGTTCCCGCAATTATCGGCGCGGGTTTGTCCTGCGAAATTGCACTGCGCGAAATGCCAAAACGAATTGCGCATACCGCAAAATTGCAAAAGCGTTTGTGGGACGGGCTGAAAACAAAAATTCCTTACATCAAATTGAACGGGCCGGAGCCGGGACCGAAACGGATTTCGACGAGCTTGAATCTCAGCACGGAATTTATTGAAGGCGAAGGGCAGCTTTTGCTCTGCGACATGAGCGGCATTGCCGTCGCCAGTGGTTCAAGTTGCGTCAGCAAATCGTTAAAGGTTTCGCACGTTCTCA
>JBDSLX010000219.1:0-2369 GCA_039916145.1 Verrucomicrobiota bacterium
GAAGACGCGGCCGGCGTAGGGAACCGTGGTTTCACCGGGAATAAATTTTCGCGCTGCGGAATCCGTTCCATAGCCGGGTTGGTTCGCCTGATGAACCGCCGCCGAATATTCGCGAGTAAGCCGGAGAATTTCCGCTTTGATTTCGGCGGGAGATTTATGCATCGGTGAAAATTATTTGACGCCAAAAAGTTCTTCGGCAGCTTCGTCTTCATCGCCGCGAATGAAAGAGGGCATTTGCAAATCCAACTCAGCCTTGCGCTCCTTTTCCAGTTGAGAAATTTCATCTTCCGTAAACAACTGATTTGCTTTTCCTTCCTCAAATTGGCCGTTCGCTTCCAGGACGCGGAACTGATTTTTTTCTTTGATAACAGTTATGCTCACAATCATTTCTTACACGGCGAAATCAGGTCGCGCAAGGTTGCCTCCAAGCCTTTCTCTGGGAAAAATTCATTTCGTCCACGCCACATTCAGCATGTGCGCTTTCTCCGAATATTGATTAATTTGAAATAAAGTCTGCACTTGAAATTCCTGCGGTGATTTTGCCGTCGCACAATCACGATACCACCTAACGGTGTTTTCGATACCCTCAGAAAAATTCCACGTTGGCGACCAGCCCAGCATCGCGTGCGCTTTGTCGGTCGCGAGCTGCAAAAGTTTTGCTTCGTGAACGGCTTTGGGATCGCTCTTGTCTTTCCATTTGCCCGGCCAATGTTGCAAAACTTCGGCGACTAATTCGGCGACGGTGCGATTGGATTCGTGGCGCGGACCAAAATTGAAAGCGGAGGCAATGAGTTGCGGAGCAATTTTGGAAAGTTTTGGATTCGCCAAAACTGCGGCGAGCCAAAGATAGCCGCTCAATGGTTCGAGGACATGCTGCCAGGGGCGCGTAGCGATTTTATTTCGGACGGGGATCGGCTGCTTTTTTTGCAGCGCGCGAATGCAATCGGGAATTATTCTGTCCACTGCCCAATCGCCTCCGCCGATGACATTTCCGGCACGCGCGCTGGCAATTTTCACCGGATGATTTTGGAAAAATGAACTGCGATAAGACGCGATAATAATTTCTGCCGCCGCTTTGCTTGCGCTGTAGGGATCGTGTCCGCCGAGTTTGTCTTCTTCGCGATAGCCGTGAACCCATTCCCGGTTTTCGTAACATTTGTCTGTCGTGACAAAAACTGCCGCGCATGAATTTTTGTAATTTCGGAGCGCGTCGAGAACGTGCGCGGTTCCCATCGCGTTGGTGTCAAAAGTTTCGGCTGGCATGGCGTAGGATTCGCGAACGATGGCTTGCGCGGCGAGATGAAAAACGAAATCAGGTTTCGCAGCGTGAAGCGTTTTTGACAATTTCGCGGAATCACGAATATCGGCTTCAATGTGCGTGATTCGATTGCGCAAACCAAGTTGTGCAAAAAGAGAAGGCTTTGTGTTGGGCGGCAAAGCGTAGCCGGTAACTTTCGCGCCGAGAGAGAGCAGCCATTCCGAAAGCCATGCGCCTTTGAAACCGGTGTGGCCGGTCAGAAAAACTTTTTTACCGCGAAAGGTTCGGCCAAAAGAATCTTTCATACTCACCAGATTTTCCACGGCGCTTTTCCTTCCGCCCACATTTTGTTGAGCAAAGTAAATTCCTGAAATGTGTCCATCGGTTGCCAAAAGCCGTCGTGACGAAATGCTTTCAATTCACCTTCGCTGGCAAGTTTTCGCATCGGTTGCAATTCCAGCGCAGTTTGATCGTCGTTGCCGAGATAAGGAAAAACTTTCGTCGAGACCACGAAAAACCCGCCGTTGATCCGACCCTGCGTGATCTGCGGTTTCTCGTTGAATTCCGCCACCGTGCCTTCGTTGGTGATGTTCATTTCTCCGAAACGTCCGGGTGGTCGAACGCCGGTTAGCGTCATTTTTTTCCCGTGCTGGCGATGAAATTCCAACTCCGCTTTGATGTCCACGTTGCCCACGCCGTCGCCGTAGGTCAGAAAAAATTCCGAATCGCCCGCGACATGTTCGCGAATCCGGTTCACGCGCCCAGCGGTCAAAGTTTCCTGGCCGGTGTCCACCAATGTCACCGACCAATCTTCTTCGTCATGATGATTGTGAAATTGCACCGAAGGTTTTCGTCCGAGCTTGAGCGTCACGTCGCTGGTCATCCAAAGATAATTGCGAAAATAATCTTTGATCATTTCGCCTTTGTAACCCAGGCAGAGGATGAATTCCTTAAAACCGTGCGCGGCGTAAATTTTCATGATATGCCAGAGAATCGGGCGGTCTCCAATGGGCACCATCGGCTTGGGGCGATATTCCGTTTCCTCGCGGAGACGAGTCCCTTTGCCGCCGCACAGAATGACAACTTTCATTCGCGTCAGCGTAGCCAAAGG
>JBDSLX010000220.1:0-4897 GCA_039916145.1 Verrucomicrobiota bacterium
GAAGAAGCATTCATTGATAAGCGAAAGTTCCCTGACTACGATTCGCTGTATCGTTATCTGAAAAGAATGCCAGAAGCGGAATACGAAGGCTATCGTCAGGCGATTCATAAATTCGTTTATGGTGAAGCCATTAAACCATTCGGAGCACAGGCGTTTGCAGACCTGATTGTTCGCGAAATAATTAACGACCGCTGAGAGCGTAAGAAATTTATGTTTAGAAAACAGTGCCTCTCCTGCAAATCGGAAAAATTGCAGGAGATCATCAATCTGGGAATGCATCCGATGGCGGACACATATATTCCTGTCAACCGCATGGATGAAGCCGATCGGGTTTATCCATTGATTTGCGATTTGTGTGAAAGTTGCGGACAGATTCAATTACGCACGGTGACCAGTCCGGCGGAGCGTTATTCAGATGTCGAATATTCTTATACCTCGTCCAATTCGAAAACGGCGCAGACGCATTGGATCAATTATGCCGCGGATGTCGCAGAAATGATTGGGCTGAAAAGAGACGATGCTGTTTTGGAAATTGGTTCCAATGACGGATTTTTAACCGAGCAATTTCGAATACTCGGATGCAAATGTTTGGGGATCGATCCTTCGCCAACCATGGTGAAATTGGCATTGGAACGAGGAATCAAAACCATCGAGGGGTTATTCAGCGAAAACTCCGCTGACGAAGTGGAAAAAATATTGGGCAAAAAACCGAAATTAATCGCAGCCAACAATGTTTTCAATCACGCCAACGAGCCGTTTGATTTCGCGCAAGGAATCAAATCATTGCTCGCGCCCGATGGGACGTTCGTTTTTCAGGTGCCTTACTGGCTACAGCTGTTTGTTCAAGAAAAGATCGACCAGGTTTACCACGAGCATGTCAGCCATTTCACCGTCCGGCACGCCGTCAACCTGTTCAAATCCGTTGGCATGACGATCAATCACGTTGAAGAGAACGATTATCACGGCGGTTCCATCCGTGTATTTGTCGGGCATAAACCGATGAAACTTGTGGCCAAGCCTGGCGGATTGAGTGTCGAACAATTCATCGAAAAGGAAAATGATCTGGGATTGTTTAATTTGGACATATACAAAAAATTCAGGGAGCAGATTCAAAATGCCCGGAACAGATTTCTTCAAGAAATCTACCGGTTGAAAAATGAAGGCAAAGCAATTGTATGTGTTGGAGCAGCAGCGAAGGGAAACACTTTTTTGAACTATTACAATCTGGATGCCTCAGTCATTGATTACGTGACCGATTCTTCGCCGTGTAAAATTGGCAAATACACTCCGCGCACGAGAATACCGATCGCAAGCGATGACATCTTGCGCAATTATCCCTCGGTTCACGCCATTATTCTTTCTTGGAATATTTCCGCCGCTTTGCAAACCATTCTGAAGAAAATCAATCCACACATTATTTTCCTAAATCCCTATAAGCCATGATTCACAAAAAAATTACTCCAGCAACCAGCGACGAGCGTGGTTCCATTTCGGATATTTTATACAAAACGGAAATTCAGCACGCGGCAATTATTGAGTCCAATTGCGGCGGAGTAATTCGAGGCAACCATTATCACAAAGCCACGACGCAACATGTTTTCGTGCTAAAAGGTTCGTTGCGCTATTGGTATCAGCCGGTGGATAAAAGTGTGCCCGCCCAATCGGTTTTGGTGAAAGAAAACGAAATCGTTTCATCGCCACCAAACGAAATTCATGCGTTGGAAATGCTGGAGCCAAATCAGTTTATCGTTTTCAGCCACGGGATTCGCGGCGGCGAAGATTATGAAAGCGACACGTTCAGAGTATCATCCATTGTGCCAGCAGCGTCGGCAAAACCAGAATGAGCCGGTATCTCATCACGGGTGGCACGGGGTTTATTGGAAAACATCTCACGCGATTTCTCCAGAAACGCACCAGCGAAGAGGATGTTGTCTCCGTCGGGAGCAAATTCGATTTAACCAATTCTGCTAAAGCAAAAGAGCTTTTTCAGAATTTTGGCAAGTTCGATTACATTATTCATCTGGCCGATGTCCAAGGCGACGCGAAGTGGTCAGCGCAAAATGCGGCCATGCAATTCATGGCGAACGTAAAAATGTCGCTCAAGGTTTTGGAATCGTGGCATCTCCGCCAACCGCAAGCGCGCCTGATTTGTTTGAGTACACTCTGGGCTTACCCGGAAACAATTGTTGATGTTGAGGAAAAGGATTATTGGAACGGACGGATGCATCGGCCCACCGAACATTACGGACTAAACAAAAAAATCCTCGGCGTCGGAATGGACGCTTACAAACGGCAGCATGGTTTGAAGGGAACTTCTCTGGTTTTAGGAAGCGTGTATGGGCCGGAAGATTTAACGACGCACGTGATTCCTTCCATTCTGAACCGGATGAAAGAAAATCCAGATCGTTTGGAAATCTGGGGCGATGGAACTCAGACGCGAGATTTCATTTACATTGACGATCAAGTGCAGGGCATCTTTCAACATCTGGATTACAACGGCGAACTTTTGAACATCACCAGCGGAAAAACCCACTCAATTCGTGAAGTGGTCGAGATTTTGGTGAAGTTGATGGATTACAAAGGCAAAGTTATTTTTGACGCTTCTAAATCCGTTGGGGTGGTGAATCGGCGAATTAATATATCGTTAGCACGGCGAACAACGGGTTGGCCGGATAATTTCAAACTTCATACGCTTGAAGAAGGCTTATTAATTACCGTCAAAGCATTTAAGAAAACCAATGACTGAGAAAGCGAGATCCAGTTTCAATTCGCAGCCCGTCTTTTTATCCACGTGAGCACGCCTTTGGTCTCCATTTGCACTCCGACCTATAATCGCCCTGATTTTCTGGAGCGGGCGATTCGTTCCTGCCTTGCTCAAACCTATCAAAATTTTGAAATCATCGTCACCGACAACAGCACAAATGATTCGTCGGAGAAGCTGATTTCGCGCCTGAGCGATCCGCGCATCCGCTATTTCAAAAACGAAAAAAATCTCGGGCCGGTTGGAAACACGAATCGCGCGACGGCTCTGGCGCGCGGAAAATATATCAAGATTTTGATGGATGACGATTTGCTCAAGCCGCGCTGCCTCGAACTCATGGTGGAGGCGCTGGAGAAAAATCCGAGCGCGGGCGTGGCGATGGCGCCGATGGAATTGATCGACGTGAACGACCAGAGGATTTACCCGCGCTTCTATGTTTTTCGGAAAATGGAATATCGCTATCGCTATCGAGTTGGCGATGGCCTGGTGGACAAACGCACGGTGCTGAAAGACTTTTTAACTCGCGATTACCCCTGCACCGTTCCCAGTGGAGTCATGATGCGCGCAGAATGTTTTCAGCGCTTTGGTTTGTTCGACGAGAAAGCGGATTTCGCCGGCGACCTCGATAAAGTCATGCAAATCGCGACAGAATCTGACTTTTACTACATCGATCAGGTTCTGTCTTCGTGGCGTTTAATGACGGACAACCACACTGCGTCACTTCATCAAAGCGGATTGAACATCGGCGCATTCTATTACATCACGCGAAAAATTTTGGAACAAACAAAAGCGCTGGAACTTTTTCCAGCAGATGAGCGCGAGAAAATTATTCGCGACAGCATTTTCTTTTGCTCATGTCGGGCATTGCTCAATGGATTGGCCGGGATTCGCGCGCGCAGCCCGAAACTGATTCTGGAAACGATCAAAACTATTTTTCGGGAGGATAAATATTTTGTGAACAAGTTGCGTCTGCCTATTTTTGCTTTGCGCGAGATTTTCGTTTCGTTTTTTCCGAAACATCAACCTCCGGCGCGGGAGTAGGTTTTTTTAGTTTTTCGCGGTTGCGAAATGGCGATGTTGAGCAACAATGTCTGGCCGATTGGTTTTGTAGCGGCGCGCCTATGACCGCCGCAAATTAGTTTCAGTCAGCGGCGGTCGTTGGCGCGCCGTTACATTTCTCATGCAAAATTATCCGAAACATTATTGCGGCGTGTTTGGCATTTACGGTCATCCGAATGCGGCGGAGTTGACTTATTACGGCCTTTACGCGCTGCAACACCGCGGACAGGAAAGCGCGGGTATCGTCAGTTATGATGGCCGGGACTTTCACACCCATAAAGGGATGGGTTTAGTTTCGCAAATTTTTCATGGAAAAGTTCTGGACGATTTGACGGGTTCGATGGCCATCGGTCACACCCGCTATTCGACAACCGGCTCCTCGCATTTGCGCAATGCTCAACCACTCACGGTCGATTGCGCGCGCGGGCAAATTGCGATTGCGCACAATGGAAATCTGACCAACGCCAGCCAATTGCGGGAAGCGCTCGAAGCTACTGGCTCCATTTTCCAAACGACCGTCGATAGCGAAATCATTTTGCATTTGATGGCCCAACCGACGCTGGGCGGACACGAGAATAATCTGGTGCAAACCGTCCGCCGAATTGAAGGCGCTTATTCACTCGCCATTATGACGGAGCAGGAATTGATCGGGGTGCGCGATCCGCATGGCTTTCGTCCGCTTTGCATTGGGAAAGTGGGCGACGCGTACGTCCTTGCGAGCGAAACTTGCGCGCTGGATTTGATTCACGCCAAATTTATTCGCGATGTTGAGCCGGGAGAAATCGTCATCATCAATAAGGAAGGTTTGCGCAGCATCCAGGCTTTTCCCGAACACGAGCGGCGCGCGTTTTGTATTTTTGAATACGTTTATTTCGCGCGGCCGGACAGCAACATCAATAATCGCAACGTTTACAAAGTTCGCGTTGAGATGGGGCGCGAACTCGCGCGCGAACATCCGATCAAAGCGGACATTGTCATTCCCGTTCCCGACAGCGGAAATTGCGCGGCGCTTGGTTATTCGCTCGAATCAGGAATTCCCTACGAAATGGCGTTTGTGCGAAATCATTATGTTGGCCG
>JBDSLX010000221.1:0-9392 GCA_039916145.1 Verrucomicrobiota bacterium
GCGACGGCTCGGTGAATTCGCAGGAACATCTACTTGGAACCAGCCCAACCAACGCGTTGAATTTCTGGAATATTTCCGCAGCAAGTGCGAACGGTTTCGCAGAAATCCAATTCGAGCAAATCGCCAATCGCGGATTTGAAGTTCAAGTCACGACAAATTTACAGCCGACAATTTGGAATCCGCTGGATGTTCCCGCGAACCGTCCATTATTTTCCGCCACGAATTTTCCGGCATCGATTCCTGATTTAATCGACAGCAATTCCAAGTTTTATCGCGTGCGAGTTTTTGAGCCGTGAACAAACCAATTATCAAAGGTTAGTTCCGAAAATATTCAGTGAAGATCGTTTCCAAGCTTGCCAGATTCGCGGCGTCCAGTTACCAACGCCCCGTGACAATTTCATCCATGAGCCGAAGAAAATTTTTACAAACGACCGCCGTCGCGACGGCTGCAACCGCGTCGGGCGTTTTCACTGCCACTGCGCAAAATAATAAAGTGAATTGGCCCATCGGCTGTTTTAATCGTCCGTGGATGCAGGCGCACGGCTCGAAAATGGACCCGCTTTCCAAACCGATGCCGGCGAATTGGGGTTACGACGTCGCGCTCAAAGGAATGAAAGAGGCGGGTTACAAATTGACCGGCTTGCTCACGCGCATGCCGGATGAGCCGTTCGTGGGCGTCGATGCGACACAGGAATATTTGGAGAATATAAAAAAGAAAATCCAGGCCTCCGGTCTGAAGGCGATTATGGGCGCGCTGCGGACGAAACCGGAATTGCCGTTTGCGGAGGCGATCCAAAATACACGAACGCAAATCGATCATGGGAAAATTCTAGGACTGGAAACTCTTCTAACGTTCGGTGTGGATAAACCGGAGCATTACGAAAATTATTACAAGATGATGGCGGACGCTGCGGATTATTGCCAGGAGCGCAGCATCAAATTAGTGATGAAACCGCACGGCGGCGGGAGCGGCGACGTGGAAGAAATCCAACGTTGCATGGGGAAAGTGAAGCGGTCGAATTTCAAAATCTGGTATGACGCGGGCAATATTATTTATTACACGGGCAAAGATCCGCTCGAACAACTCAAGCCGATTGCCGAGCATGTCACCGGATTTTGCGCGAAGGATTGCAACGAACAAAAAGGGAAGGTGATGATTCCATTTGGGACGGGCAAAGTGGATTTTCGCGCGGTGTTTAGCGAACTTAACAAAGCCGGTTTCAACGGGCCGGTGATGGTGGAGTGCGCTGGTGGAAAAACTTATGAAGAAGTGACGGCCAGCGCGAAAGCCAATCGGGTATTTTTGGAAAAAACATTGGCGGCGCTTTAAGTTTTTTTCAGAGTGGCGTCCGGCTTGGGTTCGAGAATTACTTCGAATCCTTCCCGAGCGGCTTCCACGATCAGGTTGCTTCCTTTTTCTTCGACCAACTGGCGCGCGCGCGCGACCAGCCGCGAAATTTTGTCGTCGTTATGTTCGGGGTCGTGGTGGAAAAGAAAAAGCCGTTTCACCTTTGCGCCGAGCGCGAACGCGACCGAATCCTCCATGCAACTGTGTCCCCATCCGACGTGCGTTTCGTATTCAGCGGCGTCGTATTGCGCATCCAAAATGAGAACGTCGGATTTATGCGCAAAACGGGCGAGGCGTTCGTCCTGTTGACGCGCAAAAGCCTGTTCTTCGTTCGAGAGCGGTTGGAGGTTGTTCGCGCGCATTCGTTGAAAAAGTTCGACATCGGTCAGGTACGAAATCGATCCGCTCGAAGTAAAAATTCTGTAGCCTGTGCAAATTCCGGGGTGATTTAAAAATTCTGCCTCCACCCGAATTTTGCCGATGTTGAAATTAACTTCTTTCAATTCCTCGATGACAATGTGGCTGGGCAATTCGCGCATGCTGATCGGAAAATAGGAACTCTCCATTTGCGCCGATAAAATATTTTCCAAACCCTCGCGAGCGCCTTCGAAACCAAGAATACGAATTTTGTTTTTTGGATTGTAGGCCGGAAGAAAAAAGGGAAAACCTTGGATGTGATCCCAGTGCGTGTGAGAAATCAATAACGTGAGGTGGGTCGGTTCGTTCTTGAATTCGGCGTCGAGTTCAACTCCAAGCGGGCGAATGCCAGTGCCCGCGTCGAGAATAATTATCTCGTCATCCGCACGAATTTCGATGCAGGAAGTATTGCCACCGTAAAAAACGGTGCCCGCGCCGGGAGTTGGAATTGAACCGCGCACGCCCCAAAATTTTAAGCGAGTTGGTTGAGGCGAACCCGGTGCGCTGCGGTCTTTGACGACGTTTTCGGTTGGGGGTTTTTCGTTAATCATGCGAGCCAGCATTGTTTTAAGTTCATCGGGCGCGAGCGGTTTGACCAAATATTCGTCGGCACCCGCTTCGAGCGCATTCAGTCGGTCGGTCGCATAACCGCTGCCCGTCGTGACAATTATTTTTGTGCGGGGCAAACGATCTTTGTGCCCGCGAAGGAGGCGGCAGAATTGAAAACCGTTGCAGCGTGGCATGAGCAAATCGCAGAGAACGACTTGAGGCCGGTGTTCGAGCGCGAGTTGCAAACCAAGTTCGCCATCTTCGGCCTGCAAAACATGCCATCCGCTTTCGGCCAGCCATTGGGCAATCACATCGCGAAACGAGTGATCGTCATCAACAAGCAGAATGGTCTTCACGGGCGCTACTTTTCCAGTTTCAGGAAAAAAGACAAGCGTTCGTCGGATGTTTCATTCCCCAATGATTTTAACCAAAACTCGTTTCCTGCGGCGACCATCGAACTCACCATAGAAAATTTGTTCCCACGGCCCGAGGTCGAGCTTCCCATTGGTAATTGCGACCACGACTTCGCGTCCCATGATTTGACGCTTGAGATGTGCGTCTGCGTTGTCTTCGCCGGTTCGGTTGTGTTGATAATTCGACGTTGGTTCGTGCGGCGCGAGTTTTTCCAGCCACACATCGTAATCCTGCAAAAGCCCATCCTCGGCATCGTTAATGTACACACTCGCAGTGATGTGCATGGCGTTGACGAGACATAAGCCGTCGCGAACTTTGCTGCGCTGCACGAGTTCTTCCACCGTGCTTGTGATATTCAAATACCCACGGCGATCCGGCACGTTGAACCACAAATGTTCGGTCAGGCTTTTCATCCCTGAGATTTTACCGCGAAGAACTTTTAGTCACCAAGAAATTCGCCAATCGGCGCGAGCGGTTTGAAGTGGTCGCAGAAAATCTTGAGCATCATCAGCATTGGAATCGAAAGCAGCGCGCCCGGGATTCCCCAAATCCAGGTCCAAAAAATCAGCGAAATGAAAATCATGACCGGGTTCAAGGTGAGCCTTCGGCCTAGAATCATGGGGGTAACTAAATTCGCTTCCACGCCATGCAGCGCGAGATAAATCAGCGGCGGAAGCAAAGCCTGGCTGACAGAATCAAACGTGACCAATCCCGCAACGCTAAGAATGGCCACACCGGTGATGGGGCCAAAATAAGGAATAAAATTCAGCAACCCGGCGACTACTCCCCACAAAATCGGGCTTGGCATGCCGACGAGCATTACGGAAAAACCAACCACGATTCCGAGACAAGTATTGATGGCAGTAATGGTGAACAGAAACCTGGAAATATTTTGCTGCACTTCGTTTCCAATTTCGACTGCCTTTTTTTTGTCGTGTAACGTCGGCAAAACTTTGACGATTTTCTGCATGAACATATCGCCGGCCGCCAAAAGGAAATAGAGCAGGACAATGGTTTCCAGAGCGCCCGCCAAAAAACTTCGGGTGTAGCCCAACAAATCCGTAGCGAGGTGAGGTTGCTTCACTTCAACTTGCGTAACTTTTTCCGTCCCTTCGGGCGTGGTAATCTCTTCCACTTTTTTTGCGGCCTGGCTGATTTGGGCCGCGGGGCGAAGCAAATGATGAATTTTCTGTTCCGCCGCGCGCAAGGTTTCCGGCGCTTTGGCAATCCAATCGCCCGCTGGCTGAGTCAATCGCGAAATGACAAAAGCCAACGCTCCAAAGAAAACGAGAAGGACAATCAGCGCGCCAAACGTTTCACGAATTTTCCAGCCCGCCAAAAAACGTACGACTGGTTTCAACAAAAAGCTTAGAAGCAATGCCAAAACCACCGGCATCAAAAATGGGCGCGTGAAATAAATAAAGCCAACCAAACCCATTAAAAAAATTCCAATGACCGCGAGCGGAACAACCGCATGAGTGCGTTTGAGGAAATCAGCCAGGTCACTTAACGCGGGCCGATCCGCTTCAATCTTCGCGTCGGCAATGATCGTTTCCTCCGGAGGAGTTGTCTCTTTCTCATTTATTTCCAAGGTTTCGCCGGGCATAGGGTGGAGTCGCACTGGACTCCATGACCAAACTCTTAAATTGCCAAGCCACTGTCAATCAGCAGAAAGATGAGCGAGACGCGGTTTGGTCAATGGAATTCCTGGTTTAGATAGTGTTTTGAGCGTTCGTGTTTTTAGTCTCCGCCTTTTCCTTTAAACCCATCAATGCAGCAGCGGCAGCAGCGCTTTCCGCCAACTTTTTACTTTTACCTTTGCCACGTCCCAACTCGATTCCGCCGTGTCGAACAACCGATTCAAAATCGCGGTCGTGGTCAGGACCGGCGACGGAAGCCAGTTCATATTCCGGCCCCACCGGTGAATTTGCCTGAAGCAATTCCTGCAATTCGCCTTTTGGATTTTCCAGATTCGGAATGACGGTCAATTCACCAAAGGCGTCGCGGAAGCAGCGTAAAATAAATTCCTTCGCCGCTTCGTAATCGCCATCGAGAAAAATTGCTCCGATCACTGCCTCGAACGCGTCGGCCAAAGCCGAGGCGCGGCCACGTCCGAGATTGGCTTGTTCGCCGCGGCTCAAAATCAAATGTTCGCCCAGATCAAATCGCCGCGCTTGTTGCGCCAGTGTGCGGCAGTTCACCATTTGCGCGCGCGCTTTGGTCAACGGACCTTCGCTGAACTGCGGAAATTTTTCATAAAGTTCGCGCGTGAGCACCAAACCCAAAACGGCATCGCCCAGAAATTCCAGGCGCTGATTGGTTTGGACTTTTGGCCCGAGTTCGTGCGCGACAGATGGATGCGTAACAGCAAGCCGCAACCATTCCGCATTTTGAAAAGTGTAACCTAGATTGCTCTGAAGTTTTTCAAAATCCATCAGCTTTGAACGCAGAATGTTTGGAAATTATTCACTCGCGATGGATTGAGAAATGTCTTCCACGGCTTCTTGCGCGGAAGAAACAACTGGATTGTTTTCCGGCGCAGGCGGCGCGACCGGCGGATTTAATCCATGCTCCAATAATTGCGCGACGTCGCGCTGCACTTCTTCCAGTTGATTTAATTGGAGGTTGGGATCGGTGATGGTAAAGACGTCGCCGGTCTTCGGTTGTTCGTAGATAAAAATTCGCTGACCATCGCTTTTCAGTTGCTCTTTGATTTTGAGCAAACGCTTTCTCTCCAGCATCACGGCAAGAATATAACAAACCGCGCCGTGTTTAGGATCGTTCAATTCAATCAATTTTCGCAACAGCGTTTCCGCGTTTTCTTTTCCAATGGCTTCTGGTGGTGCGGCAGGCGGCGTTTCGTAAATGCCGTTCCAGCGCGAGATTACGTTCTTTTTGTCGGTGCCGCCTTCGGAGAATTGAGATTTCCAACACAAATCACACACGTCGAGACGCCGAAGTTCACTTTTTTCATCGAATAACAACGTGTGATAAAGCTGTTTGTCGGTGAAAGGGATTTCACAGGACTGACAAGCGTGGGCGCGCGACTGAATATTCCATTCGTTCATCTGGCTTTTGAATCTTACTCGTAATCCTAATCTTAATCTCAGATTCAAAACAGAGGATTAAGATTAGGATTACGATTAAGAGTAAGAATAAACGGTGCGTTGGGAAGAATATTTATCCTCAGCCGCAGTTTTTGATTGAACGTCTGGCAAAAATGAAACGTCATAATGCTCAATGAAATTTACGCGCTTCCTTCAACTCGCAGTTCTATTTTTGCTTTCTCCTCAAATTCTCTCCGCCGCTGAGAACTTGCCGAATGTAAAAACGAAACTCGCTTATCCCGAATTGAAATTCACTCGCCCGCTCTGGCTTTGTGAATCGCCCGATGGCACTAAGCGAATATTTGTCGCGCAACAAGATGGAAAAATTTTAATTCTCCCGAAGGAGCGCTACGGCAAAGAAACCAAAACCTTTCTCGATATCACCGACCGCAAACCGTGGGACAAAAATGAAGAAGGGTTGCTCGGTTTCGCGTTTCATCCGAAATACAAATCAAATGGGAAATTTTATATTTATTATTCGCAGCAAAATCCCAAGCGCAGCGTCATCAGCGAATTTCTCGTTGCAAAAACGAATCCCGACGAAGCCGATAAATCCACGGAGCGCATTCTTTTGGAAATCCCTCAACCAGATTGGAACCATAACGGCGGTCAGATTTCTTTTGGGCCGGACAATTTTCTTTATATTGCATTGGGCGATGGCGGCGGCGCGAATGATCAATTTGGCAACGGACAAAGACGCGACACATTGCTCGCCAAAATTTTGCGCATCGACGTAGATTCGCGCACGGGCGATTTGCCATACGGAATTCCAAAGGACAATCCGTTCGTCAAAAACAAAGAATTTCGCGCGGAGACCTTTGCCTGGGGAATGCGCAACCCGTGGCGGTTTAGTTTTGATCGAACAACGGGCGAGCTTTATTGCGCGGATGTCGGCCAGGCGAAGTGGGAAGAAATCGACATCATTAAGAAAGGCGAAAATTACGGCTGGAGTTTTCGCGAAGGCTTTCATGAATTTACAAACGGCGCACCGGCACAAGTAAAATTCATCGACCCGATTCTCGAATATCCGCACACGACACAATTGAGTACCAATCACACGCCCGGTTTGTCGGTGACCGGTGGCTATGTTTATCGCGGAAAGAAAATTCCAGATCTGCGCGGCGTTTATCTTTATGGAGATTTTTTGAGCGGCACGATCTGGGGCTTGCGCGCGAAAAATGGGAAAGTCACGACGCACGGCGTTTTGGAATTCCAACCCAAAGGCAACCCACCCCGACAGATCGCGAGCTTTGGCGAGGATGGCGATGGCGAAGTCTATACCCTCGGCTACGATGGGAATATTTATGAATTTGAGGAGGTTTTGCCTCAGGTTTTGAAGGCAAATAAGGAATAAACTAGAACGCAATTTACTTATATTGAACATCTTAGAACTATTCTCAGCAAACATTTGTAGAAAAATATTATTGATGTATTGTTGCCGCGCGTCAGTCTTCTGAGATTCGAGGTTTTCGGTTGCTCGGCGATGAGGTTCCAGAAATCCCGTTGGCAAAGACCAACGAAATGGTTGGGGATTTGCCTTTCGCCAAGACAGACGCATTTTATTTATGTTGAAAAGGACGACGAAAAAGTCATTGAAAAAAGTCAGCGGTAAACGCGCTGTCAAAGCCAAGTCCGCGCCTGAAAGTTCCAAACGCAACGGCGAGCCATCAGCCAACGGCAACGGTAATAGCAACGGGCAGTTGCACGCCACGGTTGAAGTCGCGGCGAAGCTCAAGGAACTGGTTCATCTCGCGCAGGAACAAGGCTATCTCACCTACGACGACATCAATGACGCGCTGCCCGATGAATTAATTGCGCCGGAAGAATTGGACGAAATTTATTCCAAACTTCGCGCCAAAGGCATCGAGGTCGTCGAAAGCGCCGAAGCGCGCCGCACGAAATTTGAACCGGCGGAAGCTGAACCCGAAGAAGAAAATCCGCGTCTCGATATTCTGGATGACCCGGTCCAGATGTACATGAATCAAATGGGCAAAACTCCCCTGCTCACTCGCGAACAGGAAGTGGAAATCTGCAAACGCATCGAACACGCCGAAGGCCAGGCGCGCGAATTGATCTACCGATTTGGTTTCGCGGGTAAAGAGCACATCGCGCTAGCCGGAAAACTTCTCGCCGATCCGCCGCAGGAACGTTTTGATCGCATCATTGCGGACAAGAAACTTGGTTTTCGCGACAGCCATCTGAAAATTCTCAAGAAACTGGTTAAAAAAGTTTACACGCTCGACCGACGGCTAGACGAAAAATATTTGGATTGGGCGAAGGCGCGCACCAAAACCAAAAGTGAAAAGTTTTCTCGCGATTTACTCAAGCAGAACGTGAAACTTGAAGCCATTTTCCCGAAATTTCATTATCGCCCGAAATTTCTTGAAGAATTAACTGCGGTTGCCGCCAACATTCACGAGGCGCTTCATCTCAGCGTGACGCATCTCGAAAAATTCCAGAAGCAGCGTAAGTCGGCGCAGCAACAAGCCTTGATCGCGGCCGAGCAGGCTAAAATTAAGAAGTTGGAAACACTTCTGCGCATGCCGTGCGAAGATTTTCTCAAAGCATTTGAGAAACTCAAAAAAGCCCAGGACGACGCGCACAAAGCCAAAACACACATGGCCGAAGCCAATTTGCGTCTCGTTGTTTCGGTCGCAAAAAAATATATGAACCGCGGCCAGTCGCTCCTTGATTTAATTCAGGAGGGCAACATTGGTTTGATGAAAGGCGTCGAGAAATTTGAATATCAACGCGGCTACAAATTTTCCACTTATGCCATCTGGTGGATTCGCCAGGCGATCACGCGGTCGATTGCCGATCAGGCGCGCACCATTCGCATCCCGGTGCACATGATTGAAATTCTCAACAAACTTTGGCGCACCGAAAAACAGTTGCTACAGGAGTTTGGCCGCGAAGCGACGAACGAAGAACTTGCGGACGAGATGCACATGTCAGTTTCGCGCATCAACGCGCTGCAAAAAATGGCGCAGCAACCGATCTCGCTGCAAACGCCGATTGGCGAAGAAGGCGATGTGAGCTTTGGCGATTTGATCGAAGATAAGTCCGCCGAAAATCCGTGGGAAATGACCAGCGCGCATTTGCTGAAAGAAAAATTGACGGATGTATTGGCGACCTTGACCGAACGCGAGCGGCACATCGTGGAAATGCGTTTTGGCCTTCAGGACGGCAACGAACACACGCTCGAACAAATCGGCCAACAATACAAAGTGACGCGCGAACGTATTCGACAAATTGAAGCGAAGGCCTTGCGCAAATTGCGTCACCCGACTCGCATTCGTCATTTGCAGGGATTTTTAGCTGCGCAAGAAGCGGCTTAAAAAATTCCGGAATCTCAAAGCCGGACTGGAAACAGTCCGGCTTTTTCTTGGCTCTCAGTCGAAAAATTGTCGGACAATTTCACAAACGTAATCCACCTGTTCGTTCGTCAGTTCTGGATACATCGGCAACGGCAGAATTTTCTTTGAAACATCTTCGGCCACGGGAAAGTCGCCATGTTTAAAACCTAAGTCAGCGTAAAGTTTTTGCAGGTGCAACGG
>JBDSLX010000222.1:0-12066 GCA_039916145.1 Verrucomicrobiota bacterium
CGGGGAAATCAGGAATCGATATTTGCGAGAATTTTTCTCACCTCGCGGAGTGTGTGGATGACCTTTGCATTTATAAAGGCGCGGTCGCGCAGAGTGTGAATCATCCGACGGCGATGTATCATCTCAATACGGGCAATCAATTCGGCGGCGATCCGGCAATTGGCGCGTGGGCGACTTACGGTTTGGGAACGGTGAATGAAAATCTTCCGGCGTTCATTGTCTTGCCTGAATCAGCTTATCCGCAAGGCGGCTCCGCAAATTGGTCGAATGGATTTTTACCCGCGCATTTTCAAGGAACGCCGTTGCGTCCGACCGGTTCGCCGATTCTCGATTTGAATCCGCCAGCCGGAGTTACCCGCGATGAGCAGCGCAAGAATTTGGATCTCATGGCGGAGTTGAATCGTTTGCATCAGCAAAAATATCCCGGCCACGAGGAATTGCCCGCGCGACTTGATTCCTACGAACTCGCGTTCCGAATGCAAAGCGAGATTCCCGACATCATCGATTTGAAAAAAGAAAACGAGGAAACAAAATCGCTTTATGGTGTCGGCGAAAAAGACACGGATGATTTTGGGCGTCGTTGTTTGCTGGCGCGGCGACTCGTCGAACAAGGCGTGCGTTTTGTGCAGGTTTATTCCGGCGGATGGGATTCGCATGATTTTATTGAGAAGGCGCATTCCGCTCGCATCAAAGCCGTGGACAAACCGATTGCGGGTTTGCTGAAAGATTTAAAACGTCGCGGTTTGCTCGACAGCACACTGGTGATTTGGGGCGGCGAATTTGGCCGTTCGCCTGACAACGGGATTCGCAGCGGCAGCGTTCAATTCGGTCGCGACCATAATGCGAAAGCGATGACGCTTTGGTTTGCGGGCGGCGGCATGAAAGCGGGACAAGTCATTGGCGCGACGGACGAACTTGGCAACGAAGCGGTGGAAGTGGTGCATCCGCTCAAAGATGTTCACTGCACGATTCTTCATTTGCTCGGTCTTGATGACAGCAAGCTGAATTATTTTCACGCCGGACGGTTTAAACAATTGAGCCAGGTCGGCGGAACGGTGATCAAGGAATTGTTGGCTTAAGAGGATTTTAGTGTTGGAGATTTGAGCGCATCCGAAACAGATAAACAAAACCGATGACGCAGCCCACAAAGAGAAGAACAACCAGCACCCGAAGAATTCCTTTTAACATTCGGGCTTGTTGAAAAATTTTGTCGTTTCGATCTTTTTCTTCCGCTTTGAAACGAGCAAACTCGGCTTCAATCACGCTTGGCGCGGCCCGGTCTTCTTTCAATTGTAGAATGAGCCAGGAGGATTGTTTTTTGCCGAATTGAACTGGAATTTTTTCCAGTACATTCGCTGAGACTTCGACGAATCCACAATTCCTTTTCCAAAAGGGCGCTGACTCGTCTGTCCAAACGCGAAATAAGCCGTGGTTGTTTGCGACACTTTGCAGACGTTCCCACAGCAAAGGTCGCAATTGGTCGGTGAGCGCAAAATCCGAATAGGTTTCGCTGTGAATTTTCCCTTCGTGCGCGGCAATTTGCAGGCCGATGGCGCCGAGCAATTTTCCATCAGCGACTTCGACAACTTGAAATTCGGTGAAACGCTTATCGAGTTCTTCGACGGGCAAATGCGCTGACCGCCACAATGAAATTAATTGCTCCACATCATCGGTAGTGGCGCGGCGCACTCGATAGTTTGCGAAATCCATTGCGGCAGATGCTAACAAACGAATTTGGCTGGTAAAGTTTTTGGTTAAGGCAACGACTTGCAGGTTTTCGCAGCTTGTTTCTTTGCAAAAAAATGCCTAATATCGGACAGAATGTGCCCCCTTAGGTTCACGGCTAAAATCGCTTTGTTTTTCAGAATGCGATTTTGCCTTGGCCTGATTTTTTCCAGTGCGCTTTTCGTGTCTTTCACGCTTCATTCTCAAACGCTCAATCTTCCTCCGCGCCCGGCCAACGCACTCAACGGCAGCGATTTTGCCAGCACAATTACGCCGATGGCCGCGCCGGGAGTGGGACCGGAACGGGAGAACTGGATCTACGCGCAAATCGCCAGTGGCAATGTGCCGAATTTTATGCGGACTCTCGTGGCCGTCACGACCAATGCGGTGATCAATGGAACAAATCACACGATCACTTATTTCGTCACACCCGACTATATGGCGGTCGGGACGGACACGAATTATTTTCTGACGCCGATGACTCCACTTTTGGCGCAGCGTTTAGCCGACTTGGTTGGTTGCAGTTTGCCGACCCGCAAAATGGTAAATGACATTTGGAAGAAGGCGGCGGTGAAACTTGCGCCCGCGCCAATTGCACCAAGCCCAGAGATGATAACCGTCCCCGTTTTTGTCCAACACAATTCGATGGTGCGCACGCAGCGACTGCAACAAATCGCGGCGCACCCGCTCGGTGCGTTGGTCGGCGGTGATAAGAAGGACGTGATTATTTCAAATGAAACTTATAACCGGCCTCCGCCGCCTCGTGTGGTTATTTACGGCTGGCATAATCTTGATGGGTCATTCATTCAGCCTTTGTCTGCGGTCCACGAAGAAACTTACGCCGATTACAGCCACGGAATTCGCCTTGTGCAAATGAACGTGACCGTGGACGGAATTTCCAAAACGCTGACGAATGTTTTGACTGATCCAAATCTGGCGGCGCTCGTAAGCGATGAAGGAGTTATTGCAGTTCCGCGTTACACCGTCTCCGCAGTCGCGCCGTTCATCACGACACAGCCTTTCAGCCGAACTGTAAATGTCGGAGAGGATGTGAATTTTTCCGTTCTGACAGCGGGAACGCCGACGCTGAATTATCAATGGAAGTTCAATGGAACAAATGTGACGGATGCGACGAAGGCGAGTTTCGCCGTGACGAATGTTCAGACGACCAATTTGGGAAGTTACACCGTGTTCGTAAATAATGGCGCGGGTTCTGCGTCGAGCATTCCAGCATTGCTGCGTTTGAAGACGACCAATTTTCCAGTGCTGTTCAAAGATGATTTTGAAACAAACAGTTCGGCGAATTGGAATTTGTTTTGGGGGGCAGGAAATGGCATGGCGGACTACACCGTGAATTGGAGTTTTGATTACGGAACCAATACTTACGCGTTCAACGGAAAAACTTACGCGATTCCGCCTGCGCCAAATTCCACGAACGGAACAACGCGCGGCGTGAAGTTTACGGTTAACGACAATGACACGAATGGTTGGATTGCAGGCGTGAACATTTATCCGAAGAACAAAAGCTTCAGCGGAAATTATGTTTTGAAATGCGATATGTGGCTGAATTATCCCGGTGCGGCTGGCGGCGCGGGGTCGACTGGCAGCACTGAACACGGAATTTTCGGTATCGATCATCTGGGCACACAAGTGAACTGGGCTTCGACGAATGCGAGTGCATCCGATGGAATTTGGTTCGGCGTCGATGGCGAAGGTGGAACGACGACAGATTATCGGACTTACGTTGGAAATCCTGCCGGAAATCCGTTGCCAACAAATGGGTTGGCCACGTCGGACAATGCGAGCGGAATTTATCCTTTGCTCTTTCCTACGAATCGTTTTGAAACAATTGGCGCGCCGGGAAAAAATTGGGTCGTCGTCGAAGTCATTCAAACCAACAACAATTTGATTTGGAAACTGGATGGAACGGCTGTTGCGCAACGAACCAACAGTTCTTCGTTCATGAATGGAAATATCATGCTCGGGTTGATGGACACTTTTTCTTCGATTGCGAGTCCGGCCAAAGATTCGTTTGTGATTTTTGACAACGTTCGCGTGGAAAATTTGAGTGAACTGCGGTTTGGTGCGGTTTCCAAATTAGCCGATGGAAAATTTCAAACAAGTTTGGTCGGGGTTGCTGGAGAGAATTATTGGATCGAGGCTTCAACCAATCTTGCGAACTGGGAAACGCTTTCACTCTTGCCGGGCAGCAATAATCCGTCGGTTTTCGTCGATGATACGGCGGCCACCCAGCTTTTTCGCTATTACCGCGCCCGGAGGGAGGCGGTACCCTGAAATGAAACCCGTCGCCGAGGAATAGTAAGCCAGGAAAGTTTCAATTCCGTTATGCAACCCTCCCGAATTGCCGCCGTCCCCTAAAAAATTCTCTCTGACAAATCTGACGAATTACCAGGTTTTTTGAACCAGGAAATTCGAGTGGGGCAGACGGAACGTCACTGTCCGTTCTTTTTGATAGATCCCCACGTAACCGCGCCGCTTCATTTCTTCCCCCGAACCAGCCGCGCACGCACGCGGTTCTCCAATAAGAAATTTCTGACGCAAACTTTTTTTGTCTGGGCCGAGGAGGTCGAGACACCCCGCGAGGCGATTGCCTACAAACGTGGCTTCGTCGCAAGCAGGTGCAGAGCTAGTTTTATTCATATGCTTTAGTGTTTTGTATTGTTGACGCCAGAGCGTAGTCATATGAAATAAACCCAACAACCGGTCACACCCTACAATAGGGGTCAGGGCGCTCCTTTAAAAAGGCGTCATGGATTTTCGGGGATTAATTGAGAAGTTGACGGGCCGCATTAAAGAATCCGCCTCTATCTAGGCCAATTTATATTCAGTTTTTCCCCTAGAGAAAGGCCAATTCCCATCGAGACTCGCACGAAACATAGGTGCCGCCCGCATTCCAACCCGACGGGTTGATTTAATACGACTTGACGAGCCTTAGGCTTGCCCAACGGGGATGTCAGCCCGACTGGGGCGAAGCGAAGGAGCACATTCACAATTGATTGAATGAAGTGAAAGTCCCAGCAGCATGATGGAAAATAAAGCGCTTCAGGAGCATCATTCCCCTAGCACTTCGCGGATGTTCTTAAGCAGTTCTTGTGGCGCAAAGGGCTTGGACAATGTTCGTTCAACCCCAAGCAATTCCGCCAGCGTTTTATTTTCGTCAGTCTTCTTTTGGAACCCTCCGGAAATCCCAATGATCTTTGCATTCGGAAAATCACGCTTTAGCTCCAAAATGGTTTCCAGCCCCCCTTTTTCCGGCATCAAAATATCAACGATCACCACATCCGCTGGTTTGTTCTTATAAAGTTTTACCCCCATTTCGCCCGTTCCCGCTTCGGTTACTTCATGCCCCGCCTGGACGAGCGTCAAATTTAACATTTCACGAAGCTGCGCGTTGTCATCAATAATAAGGATTCGAGCCATGACTCTTTGTATTCACAAAGCAGACTTAAGTTAAGACAAATTTTTGCCCCAACGTGGCCAACATTTGTCCCGCCTTGTAATTTCCGGCTTCCCACGAGAAAATGTTTCTGACGCGAACAGCTTGTATGAGCCAATCCACCAACCCGAAAACAGACTCGCAAAATTGCCTCGTGCATTCGGTTGCCAACGCTTTGGCCACTGAGCCTGCTCTTGAAGCGGTAACGTTCAGCGAACGGGGCGATTCGGTTTCGGTGGCAACTTTAGGGAAAGCATACGATCCGGCACTGGAGAAACGCGTCGCCGAAACAATTCGCCACGCGCGAGAACGTTCCCTTGGACTCGACTGCGGGTTGCTCAAAGGCGAACCCGATTGTTTCGGCTGCACAATTCCCTTCGCAAAATTCGAACGCCAAAGCATCACTATCAAACATGACGCGGAGAAAACGACGATTGCACGCGTAACCTGCCCGACCGCGCCGCGTTTTTGGCATTGGCGGGAAATTTCGTGGCCTAAACTCGGGCCGCGTGAATTTGAAATTCCAGAAGAGGATGCTCATCTCGACGAATGGAAATGGCAACTGCTGGCAGCGGGACTGTGCGGGGCTTTTGCCATCGCTGCGGCTTTCAGCGGAAAAAATAATTTTGGTCTGGGACTTTATCTCGCTGCTTATCTGGCGGGCGCATGGTTTGCCACGGTCGAAGTTTTCGAGTTGCTCCGAAAACAAAAGCTGGATGTGCATTTCCTGATGTTGGCCGTCGCGTTTGGAAGCGCGACCATCGGCGCGTGGGGCGAAGGTTCGACGTTGCTCTTTTTATTTTCCCTCTCCGGCGCGCTAGAGCATTACGCGATGGGACGGACGCAACGCGAAATTCGTTCGCTTTTCAAAGCCGCGCCGAAAGTCGCGATTCTCCTCGATGAACAGGGAAACGAACGGGAAGTCTCGGTCGAAGAATTGCGTCCCGGCATGCGGCTCTTGATCAAGCCCGACTCGCAATTTGCGGTGGACGCAGAAATCGTGAAAGGCAAAACCGCGAGCGACGAATCGAATCTCACCGGCGAAAGCACGCCGGTCGAAAAAACGCTTGGCGACACTGTACTCGCTGGAACATTGAATCTCTCGGGCGTTGTTGAAGTTACGGTTTTGCGTCCGGCTAACGAAAGCGCGCTGCAAAAAATTATTCATCTCATCAAAGAAGCGCAACACCTCAAAGCGCCCGCCCAACGGTTCACCGACAAATTCGGCACGCGCTATACGTACGGAATTCTCACGCTTTCGTTCGTAATGTTTTTCGTTTGGTGGTTGGCGTTTGGTTTGCCCGCCTTCACCGCGAACGGTTCTGGCCCAAGCGCGTTTTATCGGACGATGACTTTGCTCGTCGTAGCATCGCCGTGCGCGCTCGTGCTTTCGATCCCTTCGGCCGTGCTGGCCGCGATAGCGTGGAGCGCGCGCCGTGGAATTCTTTTTCGCGGAGGCGCAGCGGTGGAAAAACTGGCGGAAATCAAAGTCGTTGCGCTCGACAAAACCGGCACGCTCACCACCGGCGAACTTCGGGTTGAGCGGGTGGAAAGTTTTCCGCCTGGACGCGAAATGGAAATCGCCACGCTCGCGTATTCACTCGAACGCTTCTCCAAACATCCCCTCGCCCGTGCCATCACTCGTTACGGAAAACAAACCCAATTGCGCGCGCTGGACCTGGAACATTTTGAATCGGTTCCCGGCCAGGGTTTGCAAGCAACGCTCGACGAAAAAACTGTTTTTCTCGGCAAAGCCGAATGGCTCATTGGAAAAATGCCGGTGAACAATTCCAGCCATTTCGACGGCCGTGATTTCGCCCATTCCGAAGTCTGGCTCACCGACGGCGATCTCACCGGAAGAATTTTATTGCGCGACGACATTCGTCCACAGGCGCGAGAAGTGATGGCGAAAATCCGCGAAGCTGGATTGAAAACCGTCGTCCTGACCGGCGACCGTCACGCCACAGCAGAAAATCTCAAAACAAAATTGCAATTGGACGATGTGCGCGCTGAATTGAAACCGGAACAAAAAGTTGAAATTATTCATTCGTTCACGCAACAAAATCTGCCGGTGGCGATGATCGGCGATGGAGTGAATGACGCGCCCAGTTTGGCTGCGGCGCACGTTGGTGTCGCAATGGGCGCGCGCGGTTCCGATGCTGCGCTCGAACAAGCGGAAGTAGTTTTGATGCACGACCGCCTGGAAAATTTTTGGTCCGCGTATCAACTCAGCCAACGCGCGCGGAAAATTATTCGCCAAAATTTGGTGATCTCGCTTGGGACTGTCGCGGTCCTGGTGAGCTTTGCGATGTTCGGCGCGATTCCGCTGACCCTCGGCGTCATCGGTCACGAAGGAAGCACCGTTTTGGTGGTTATGAACAGTTTGCGACTGCTGTTCCGGCGCACCGGTTAATTCTTGTTCGCGCGTCTTTGTCGCCGCTTCGTTTTTTGATCGGCCAGCGCGATGCTGAACACAAGCCAAAACCCTCCCCCTCCAGCAGCCAGAAAACAGAGCATGGCAAAACCGGGGTAACCAAGAATCTGGAACGAAGTCCGCACCTGCATCAGCAACGCCGCCCCGATAATCAGTGCGGCGAGAATCAGTCCAGTCGTGATGCGATTGGCGATTTTCTGAAAGCCTTCCAAAAGCAAATTGGTGTCAGGTGAACGAACTTTGATTTCCAATTCAGAAGCGCCGACCGCGTCCAAAACTTTGTTGACGCGACGCGGCAGGCCGCTCACAAAATCTTTCAAATCCAGGAGCGATCCCAAAACGCTTCCGGGCGTCATATCTCTTTTTAAACGCCGGTTCAAAATCTCAGCGACATGCTGCCGGATCGCCGCATTCGGATTAAATTTGTCATCCAGGCCACGTCCAATTTGATCGAGCTGCAGTAATGTTTTTCCGAGCAGCGTTAACTCGATGGGAACGAACAACCCGTTTTCTCCAGCGCTTCTGCCGACCTCCAACAAAATCTGGCCTATGTCCATTCTATCCAGAGTGGTGTTCTGTTGTTCGGCAACCATTCCCGCAATTTTACGGCGAAATTCCGTCTCATCAAAATATGGCGTGGTCTCGCTCATTTCAATGACGAACGCCACCGCTTCCTCCCCTTTGCCTTCGCTGATAGCGATTAAAACTTTAATGAGTTTTTCCTGCATTGCGGGCGTCGTTCGGCCCACCATTCCTAAATCCAGCAAAGCGAGTCGGTGGTCTTCCATCAGGAAAACATTTCCGGGATGTGGATCAGCGTGAAACAATCCGTCCACCAATACTTGTTTGAGATAGGCTTTGAAAAGTTCATCGGCTAATGGTGCGCCCTTTAACTCCATGCGTTCGAGCGGCTCGATTTGCGTAATTTTTTTCCCGGGAATAAAATCCATCGTCAGCACTGCTCGCGTGGTGTAATTGGCGATTGGACTCGGCACCACAATTCCTGGAAATTCTTTTAAATTCTCGCCGATGGAAGTTAAATTTCCCGCCTCGCGCAAATAATCGAGTTCCTGAATCAGCGATTTTTGAAACTCATCAAAAATTTTCGCGAATTGATAACGCCGACCCATTTTTGTGTGCTTCTCGAAAAAATCAGTGATTTCTTCAAGCACTTCGAGATCTTCCGCGATTTGTTGGCGGATGTCGGGTCGTTGAACTTTCACGACGACTTGGCGGCCATCGCGCAATACAGCCCGATGGACCTGCCCCAGCGAAGCCGCCGCCTCCGGCTCGCGGTCGAATCGCAAAAATGCTTTTGAAATGCGCACACCGAGTTCGGATGTGACGATGGTTTCAACTTCTTCGTAGGAAAACGGTTTGACCTTGTCTTGCAAACGAGACAATGCCTCCAAATAAACTTTGGGCAATAAATCGGCGCGGCTGGAAAGTAATTGGCCGAGTTTCACAAACGTTGGCCCCATCCGTTCGAGGTCGTTAGCTAATTCTTCCGGAGGACTGGTTTGCCCCGTGCTGAGATCATCGTCGTTGAGCGCGGAACGCAACCCGAATTGTTGCACCATATCGGCGTTGCCATATTTCAAAAACAGCAGGGCAATGTCTTTGTAACGTTTGAGATGCTGCGGTTTTAGCGAGAGTCCCATAAAAATTATCTAGCAACCCAAATTGAATTACCCTGAAAAACCAAACTCATGGCAAAAAAATAACCGGCGCAATTTCAAACGCCAAGCGGGGTTTGCCTCAGAAAATTAATAAAGTTTTCCTTCACTCCAACAATAGAATCTCGTTCAAGGGACAGTGTCCAAACTATCGCAGCGCATTGGTAATCCCGAAAAGATTTGCCAGGACCGAAACCGACCCAAACGTGACAAATGCAAGAGCGGCCCGAACTTGTGGAATTTGAATCACGACGACGACGAAAAGAAATCCGTATCGGCAGAGTCGCAAATAAGTTTCTTCGCTCATGCCGATGAAATAACGGGCAACATGCGAACCGTCCAAAGGCGGAATCGGAATCAAATTAAAGTAGCAGAGAAAGAAATTCATGATCGCCAACCGAAAACAAAAATTAATCAGTTCGGGTAAGTGCAGTGCAATCCCGCCGCGCGCCAGAGCCATGGAAAGGACAGCGAGCAAAATATTCATGGCTGGCCCCGCCAGCGCAATTAACACCCAGTCAAAGCCGCGATTTTTTAAATTGGATGAATTCACCGGAACTGGTTTGCCCCAGCCGATAACAAAACTTCCTAACTGAGAACCACTCGCTGTCAAATAAATCCCCAGCAAAGGCAAAATTACCGTTCCAAGAAGTTCCATGTGCGCCAGCGGATTTAACGTGATGCGGCCTAATAAACGCGCGGTGTCGTCGCCGCGCTTGGAAGCCATCCACGCGTGACCAAATTCGTGAAACGTAATGAGAATGATCAGGCACAAATAGGAAATCAACCCGTCCACTATCATTCGTTCACTCATGGCGGCGAAACGTAACAAAAAGCCGAGCCGGGCAAAGAGGAAAATCTCTAACCGCGTGATTTACGAAGTTCGCTCTTTCTTTTCGTCTTGAATCATTGAAAAACTTTCTCCTGTCAAATGAGCGAAACGGTCGAACAGGAAAATTCCACGCTGAAATCAAAGCGATTGGAGTCATTTCGATTTGACCGCAATGAATTTGCCGGAGCATTCGGCGATATCGGAACCGATTTACCGCTCGTCGTCGGAATGATTCTTGCCGCCGGTCTGGACAGCGCGAGCGTTTTGGTTATTTACGGTGCGTTGCAGGTTCTCAGCGGATTGACCTACCGCTTGCCGATGCCGGTGCAACCGCTCAAAGCCGTAGCCGTAATTGTCATCGCGCAAAGCGCCGCACAAAAAATCACGCCGGAAATTCTCTACGGCGGCGGTTTGGCGATTGGTTTGACCATGTTGTTCTTGACGACCACTGGTCTCGTGAATTGGCTGGGCCGAGTCATTCCCAAAACGGTAGTGCGCGGAATCCAGTTTGGTCTCGGACTGCAACTCGCGAGCCTGGCGCTTAAAGATTATATGCAACGCGAAGGCGTCCCCGGCTATTGGCTGGCGGCGATTGCATTTGTCGTCAGCCTGTTGCTCTACGGCAATCGAAAATATCCCGCCGCACTTTTGATCCTGCTGCTGGGCACCATCTATTCCATCGTCAGTCTCAAATTAAATTTGTATTCTGCCAGCCAGCAAATCGGTTTTCATCTGCCGCATCTTCGCGCCGTCGATTCGCACAGCATCTGGATTGGTTTTCTCTTGCTCGCGTTGCCGCAAGTCCCGCTCTCGATTGGAAATTCAATTCTGGCCGCGCGCCAAACATCTTTGGATTTATTTCCCAACCGAGCGCCGAGCCTGCGCAAAATCAGCTTCACCTATTCGCTGATGAATTTAATTAATCCATTTCTTGGAGGAGTTCCAACGTGTCATGGTTCCGGTGGAATGGCCGGGCATTACGCGTTTGGCGCGCGCACGGGAGGTTCCGTCATCATTTACGGCGCTCTCTATTTAACGATTGGATTTTTCTTCACCAGCGGATTTAAAAACGTGATCCAAGTTTTTCCCATGCCAATTCTTGGCGTCATTCTTTTGTTTGAAGGATTGGCTTTGATGCTTTTAATAAGAGACACCATGGATTCAAAATCCAATTTTTTCCTCGTGCTGCTGGTTGGCTTGATGGCGAGCGGCCTTCCTTACGGCTATTTGATTGCGCTCGTTGTTGGCACAATTCTGGCGCGATCAAAATTTGTCGCGGCGCGTCTGTGACCGCCGCTCGAATTAAAATTAAAAATGCAGCGGTCACAGACGCGCCGCTACAAAAATCATTTCGGGACGACGCGCAGCAAATCGAATTTCGCCACTGCGTTTTCCGTTCCGCCGACGGTCAGCGCGATACGCACGCCGCGATCCCACGGCGGCAGATAATTTCCTTCGAGATCAGATTTCTCGCCAACGGTTTTCCAATTTTTTCCGTCCCAGACTGAGAAATGAAAAATGTGTCCCTCCTTCGCTTCCATTCGCAGATAAATTTTTGCGGAAGAGGGAGCAATCATCGAACCCAGAGTTTCGGTTTTATTTTTCTGCGCGCGACGCAAAGTCACTTTTCCGTCGCCCAGCGTGATGCCCAACGCATTTTCCAAATCGCCGAATGCGAAAAGTCCGACTTGCGTTCCCGGTTTCAGATCGCGCGTGTTGATCAAAGTTGTGGCGGCGTAGTCCGCCGTCGTCGTTTGCAAGGCGGCAATCGAACCGAACAGTTCGTCGCTGCGCGTGGTTGGCGAAGTGAGAATTAATTCGCCCTTTTCAATTTTCATGCTGCGCTCGATGGCGTGCGGCCATTGCCAGCGCAAATTGAGGTTGGTCGTGGCGAAATCATCGACGAATTCCGCATTGGTTTTTTGGGCTTTACCGGACGGCG
>JBDSLX010000223.1:0-3590 GCA_039916145.1 Verrucomicrobiota bacterium
AATAATAATTGGTCGCAGTCGGCGGTCACATGGGCCACCGCGCCGAACCTTTCGCAAAACGTCGCAGCCGGTAACACCATTCCCAGCCAGTTCGTCAATGGCCTCGGCGATTCCGCGTTTCTCCAGGGACAGTTGGTTTTTTCTTCCACAACTTTTTCCGAACAACAGATTGATGTTTCGTCATTCATTCGCGCCCGCACGAATTACGATGCCAGCTTCCTCGTTTCGCAAGACCCGCGCTGGAATGTCACGCTGCCCTCACTCGCCCCCGGCGATACGCAACCTGACGGAATGCAACTTGTCTCGCTCGAAGGCAGCGCAGCGAATGGCCCGCGACTTTTGCTCGTGCGTTTGAAAGACACGGACAACGACGGCATCAGCGACGAAGCTGAAACAAATATCTTCGGCACAAACCCAAATAATCCCGACACCGATGGTGACGGCGATTCTGACGGCCAGGAAATTTTAGTCGCAGGCACTAATCCATTGGTCGCGCCGCCGCTGCCAATTTTGAAAATTCAACTTTCCGGTAACAACGCCGTCGTATCCTGGCCCACGAATTCCCCGGGATTTATTTTGGAAGAGACAACCGTTTTGCCCACGACGAATTGGACAGCCGTGACAAATAGTTTGGGCGTGAGCGGAACGAACAACACCGCCTCGTTCAACATCAACGGGAGCAACCGATTTTTGCGTTTGCGAAAATAGTGCATTCGATTCGTGGAAGTCCTGGAACGCATATTTTCAGACTATCATTTCGCGATTTTTAATCCGCAGTTATTTATGTGTCATCGAAATTACTTTTCCTTACTTCTACTGGCATTGAGTGCATCGACCTCTTTTACGTTCGCTCGACAGAGCGCGACTGCTGCGACAGCAAACTTTGGAAAAATCCTCACGTTTGCAGGACAGGATCGAGTCCGGGTGGCCGCTTCGTTTAGCGCGGACGATGAAACCGGCACCATCGAATTTACCGGAAAAATTTCAAAGGCTGCGAATGGCCAATTGCTTTGGCAAGGTCCGCTGGGCCGCGCGGATAATACGCGAGGCGCGACGATTTCCATTTCCAACACCGTTTTCGGCTTGAAGCCGGAACTGTGGAGTCCAATTTCTCCAACGCTTTATAATTTCGAAGTTTCCGCGTTACGCAGCGGCAAGACGCTGACTTCTAAAAAAGTCCGATTTGGGTTTCGCTCATTCGAGATTCACAGCGGGCAATTTCATTTGAACGGTCAGCCTGTTTTTCTGCGGGGCGTCGCCATCAATCCGCCGGGGCGCGGTATTCCAGACAAAGTGGCGGAGTCGCGAAAATTTGCGGAGGATTATGTCCGTTTTTTGAAATCGCAAAACCTGAATATTTTTCGCATCAGCACCGACGAATCGCAGGTGTGGTTCGATGTCTGTGATGAACTCGGAATGATGCTTTACGCCGGACGCTACGGCTCGCCGCCCGCAACCGAACCAGGCAAAAAATCGCCGCCGAAAGACTTCGCCGCGAGCATCGCTGGCTACAAAAAGATTTTTGAAGGCTACGCGTCGCATCCTTCGATTGTGGAATATTATCTCTCCAACGAAATGCCCTACCAGGGCGAACGCGGCGCGGCGTTCCATGATTTTCTCACTCGCGCGTGCGCCGAAATGAAAAAGTGGGATGACACGCGCCCCTACATTGGCAACGCCGGTTACGGTGAAGGACGCGAGGGCGACGTGTGCGACGTGCATCGTTACTGGGGCTGGTATTACAATTCGTTTCTCACTTACTACAACCTCCGCGACAAACTTTTCCCCGAACCGTTGTTCGGCGATCCCAAAAAAAATCAGCCGCTCACGTTCACGGAATGTGTTGGCTCCTTCACCGGTTCGTCGGGCGAATTTAATGTGGTGCGCAGCAAACAACTCGCGCCGTCTCTCGGCTGGGTTGGCCACACCGAAACGCCGCGCGAAGATGCGTTGGCCTACCAATCGTTCATGACCAAACAGGCGTGTGAATCGTTCCGCCGGATGCGTCCGCAAAATCCGCGTCTCTCCGGCTTGATGCCGTTCACAATTCTTTTTTACAATTGGTCCGGCATTTCGTCCTTCGACCAGATGAAACCCAAACCGGTGATGGACGCGATGCGCACCGCTTATCAACCCGTCCTGTTGAGTTGGGAATGTTGGACGCCGCAAATTTATACAGGCAGCGCAATCAATCCGATTGCGCACGTCATCAATGACGATGATCAAAAGCGCGAATTGCGAAATGCGACGCTGAATTTCCATATTCGCGCCAAAGATGGACGCCAATTTGGCGCGGGAAAAATTTTACTTCCGCCAATTCCTTACTTTGGCACGTGGAGCAAAACCATTCCGCTGAAAATTCCTGCGGATTTGCCAACGGGTGAATATTGGTTGAGCGGCAATATCGAAGTGTCCGGCGAAATCCGTTCTACGAATTCCACGGAGATTTTCATCGCGGGAAACGATTGGAAAAAATCCACGTTAGCCAATGAGCGTAGCAGCCGGGGTAACGAGGCTCCATCATCGGAAAATTCAGAGCCTCCTCACGTCGGCTGCTACGATCCTTCAGGCGCGACCGCTGCCGCGTTAGAAAAGCTTGGCATTGTGTTCGAGCGAGTCACTGATCTCTCTGCCTTTTCCACAAGAATGCATTCGCTCATCCTTGGCACTAATCCTGGGAACAAGCTGAAGCTTGAACTCCAACGATTCGTGCGCGACGGCGGGCGTGTGTTGTGTTTGCGGTCTGACTCGAAATCATTTGAAACAGATTGGCTCCCGCAAAAAATTTCCTTCTTCACCAGTTCGCCGAACGATGTGGATTATCCGCCGCTCTCCCGCCCGTTTCGCGAACAGATGAACGTCAATCTCGAACGCCCGGATCATCCCGTTTTTCAAGGACTGGAGCGCCGCCGATTTCTGCTTTGGTCGGATTACTCCGGCTGGAACCAAACGAAAAAAGGTTTTCCGAAAATTTATCCCGTCACCGCCGGTTTCAAACTCGACTCGCCCGACTCTCTCGCGCGCACTGCGATTCTTGCGGATTACGACCGGGGACTTGAAGGCATCGCACTCTGCGAAATGTTCGACGGAAAAGGCTCCGTGATTCTCTCTGGTTTCGATTTGGTAAATCGCGTCGGACTCGATCCTGTTGTAGATCGTTTGGTGGCCAATCTCGTTGCCTACTCCGCATCAAAATCCGCGCACGAAATTCATCCGTTGATCGAAAAACCAATTCGGTGGGGTGATTATCCAACCGAGCGCGGCGTGGCTTCCGGTTCATTGAATGGGCTGCTCGTGAATGCGGAATGGATTCGGTCGCCTTCGAATCCGCGCGCGCTACCTCTCGCCCCAAACACCGGCGCTTGGAATATGCTGCCGAGCGAACAATTTTCTCCGCGTGGTCGTCACCCGTTTGGCGCTTACAGTTACTCGACCGCATCGAGTTTGAAAGAGAGCAATACTAATTCATCAGCGGGCGAAGGATTTTTCTGGGCGCGAATTTCTGCCGGGAAAAAATTTGTCATCACGACGGTAAAAAACCCTTCGAATTTAGCGGCTGATTTTACCGTGAAGGTGAACGAGACCAAACC
>JBDSLX010000224.1:0-3323 GCA_039916145.1 Verrucomicrobiota bacterium
CAAATTTCGTCGCCAGATAATCCAACAATTCCGGATGCGTGGGCGCTGTTCCGCGCGCTCCGAAATCGTTCGGCGTTTGCACAAGACCACGTCCAAAATGGTGTTGCCAGATGCGATTGACCATGACGCGCGCCGTCAGCGGATTCTTCGGGTCGGTCAACCATTGAGCCAGTTGCAGGCGACCGCTTCCTTTTTCTTCTTTCGACAAAGTTTGTCCGCCCAGCACTTGTAGAAATCCGCGCGGCACAACGTCGCCCATATTTTTCGGATCGCCTTTTTTGTGGATTTTCGCATCGGCGGATTTCCCTTCGCCCACGGCATAGGCGCGCGGAACGGCGGGCGCATTGGTTTCCAGTTGCTTCATCTTCGCCTCGGCTTCCGTGATCAAGGCGGACAACCTGTGATATTCTTCATTTTTTTTGCCGTCTTTGTCCTTGTCTTCCAGCGGACGCCGCTGGTTGTTCCAATCAAAAATTTGCACATCCAACGCGCCGAGCGCGCTCTGATATTTCACCAGTTCCACCGCCGCCGCGCCCTTCGCCAGCGGCACAAAATCTTTGGGATGCCAAAAAACCTCCCCGCCCGGAAACGCATAACGGGTGCTCTCGAAAATGCCGTAGAGCGCGTAATAATCCCGCGTCGGAATCGGATCAAATTTGTGATCGTGACAACGCGCGCAACTCACGCTCAAGCCCAGAATTCCTTTGCCGACATTGTCAATCGTGTCCTCGATGGTCAGATATTGATCCATGCCGGAGCTAAACCGCCGCGAAACGGCGAGGTAACCCGTGGCGATGATTTGTTCAAAAAGTTTCTCGTCCGTCGCGGCGGGTAAAAGATCGCCCGCAATTTGTTCGCGGATAAATTCATCATACGGTTTGTCCCGGTTGAACGAGGCGATGACGTAGTCGCGATATTTTTGCGCGGCAGGAATGGGATAATCCGAATTGCAACCCGACGTGTCGGCATAACGCGCGACATCGAGCCAGTGCCGACCCCAACGCTCGCCATAATGCGGCGACTCCAGCAAACGATCCACCACCTTCCCCAAAGCGTTGGTTGATTTGTCCGTCAGAAAATTTTCAATCTCCTCCGGCGTCGGCGGCAAACCGACGAGGTCGAACGTGACGCGGCGAATCAACGTTTGCTTCGGCGCATCGCTGGCGGGGCTGAGTTTTTTTCCTTCCAGCTTCGCGAGAATAAAATTGTCGATGGGAGATTTCGGCCAATTTATATTTTTAACTTTGAGAACCGTCCGAGTTTTTAGAGGTTGAAAAGCCCAGTGGGTTCGCGCCGCTGCATAATCGGAAGGCGGATCGGCGCTTTGAACTTTGGACTTGGAACTTTGAACGGGTTCCGCCGCGATGCCCCTCCGCCCGCTGCCGCTCAAAACGGTCAGGGCCAATAGGAATAAAAATATTCTTGGGCAGCGGTACATAAGTGAATTTCGGTTCAAGTGTCGTGTGGCTAAGGCCGACTTTCCAGAAAGAAATTCTGACTCGCTCAAAAGATATTTCCGCTCGTGCTGACACGGCGCTGCGGAATCCCGCCTTGACGCCAATGTGACCAACGACAAAGTTCAACAGCAAAAACCGGGTTCGTTTTCCCATTCTCCAAATGAAAATGTTAAAAAATAAAATTATCCGGTTTGCTATTGTGCTCGTGGGCGGTTGCTGGTTCGGGATGATTAACAAGAATCCCGTCATCGCTCAAGCCGTCAACACGCAGGAATCGCAAACCGCCGCGACCAACAAGCCGAGCCTCTGGATCATTCCTCACACGCATTGGGAAGGCGCGGTTTTCAAAACGCGCGAGGAATATTTGGAAATTGGTTTGCCGCACATTCTGACGGCGGTGCGGTTGTTGAAGGAAAATCCGAGTTATAAATTCACACTCGATCAAGTCGCATACTTCAAACCGTTTCTTGAACGCTATCCAGAGGAAGCCGACGCGTTTCGAAAATTTGTCAAAGAAGGTCGGCTGCAAATTGTCTGCGGTCTCGATGTCATGCCGGATGTTAATATGCCGTCAGGTGAATCGTTCGTGCGCCAGGTGCTTTATGCGAAAGGTTATTGCCGCGAGGCTCTTGGCGTGGATGTGAAAGTCGGTTGGTTGCTCGACACGTTTGGGCATCACGGACAAATGCCGCAAGTGCTCAAGCTCGCTGGGTTTGACTCGTTCTGGTTCTGGCGCGGAGCGGAAAATCGCGACGATAATTCCCGTCCCAAAACGCCTTCGGAATTTCTTTGGCAAGGACTTGATGGCACGAAAATTCCCGCGTTCTTTTTGCCGTATAGCTACGGGCATTTTTATTTTTCACCCGGAGATTTGACGGGTTTCACCGGGTTTATGCGGCAACGTTACGATATGCTCGCGCCGTTTTCTCCGCCGGGCGCGGACCGCGTCGGACCTGCGGGCGTGGATGTCTGCGAGCCGGAGCTTCACCTTCCCTCGATGGTGGAAAAATTTAATCAGCAAACGAACATGCCGTTCACGTTGCGGATTGGTGTGCCGACGGACTTTGAAAAAGTGGTGGCCCAGCGCACGAATTTGCCGGTCATCACGGGCGAACGGAATCCACTCTTCCAAGGCATTTACAGCAGCCGCATCGAATTGAAAACGTGGATGCGCAACATGGAACGGCGCTTGATGACGGCGGAAAAATTCGGAGCGCTGGCGAACTGGCTCGGCTCGCCCAGCGACGACGCGATGCTGTGGCGCGCGTGGGAGCCGTCGCTTTTCAACGTCGCGCACGACCTGGCTTCCGGCGTGATGACCGACAAAGTTTATGAAGACACGATTCGCAGTTACGAATTTTCCCGGCGACTGGCGGAGGAATTGATCGAGACGAACCTCGGCAGTGTGGTGGCACGAATCGACACGCGCGGCGAAGGCATCCCGCTCGTGGTATTGAACACGCTCGGCTGGCCGCGCACCGACGTGGCGCGAGGCGATGTCGGTTTTTCCCAGGGCGGCGTCAAAGATTTTGAAGTGTCCGATGCGTCGGGAAAAATTATTCCCAGCCAACTTATCGAAGCCGAGCATTATGCCGACGGCGGATTTCGGCGCGTGAAGTTCGCATTCGTGGCGCGCGACATTCCTGCGCTCGGACATTCCATTTACCGCATTGCGCCGCGAACGGTGGTTGGCGCATCCAAGTCCAGCGTCATCGACACCAATGGTGGCAACATTTTGGAAAATAATTTTTACCGCGCTAATTTCGACCTCGGCACCGGCGCGCTCACCAATCTTCTCGTCAAGGCGGGTGATTGGCAGGCGTTGAAAAGTCCCGCCAATGTCGTCACACGCGAAACCGACGCCGG
>JBDSLX010000225.1:0-9550 GCA_039916145.1 Verrucomicrobiota bacterium
GCGAATGGCGACTCAGACTTTTGTTGGCTCTACCTTTTTCGCGGCCTTGCCAGATTTGACAGGTGAGTCGTCGTTTTGTTTAGAATATTCGTAATAGCCGCTGTAATAATAATAATTTTCGTCCTGACTCATGTTGATGTTGTTCAGGACAATTCCAAGGAGATTGCCGCCGACTTTTTGAACCATCTGTTTTGCGCGCAAGGTCATGGGCTGCGGGTAGCGGCGATATTGAACGACTTGGAGGATCATGTCCATTTCGCTGGCAAGAATAGAGGCGTCACTGACGCCGAGCAATGGGGGCGAATCAAAGAAAACGAAATCGTAGCGACGTTTTAATTCAAGAATCAATTCCTTCATTTTTTCGGAACTCAAGATGCCCATTGAACTGCTCGGCAATTTACCGCTCGGCATGAAGTCCAATGTTGGCAGGCTGGTCGTTTGAATCACTTCTTCGAGCGTATTTTGCTTCAGCAAATAATTCGTCAAGCCAATGGAGTTGGAGAGATGAAGCACTTTGTGAATACTCGGGCGACGCAGGTCGGAATCGACAATCAAACAGCGGCTGCCATTTTGCGCGAAACTGGTCGCAAGGTTCAGTAAGGTCGTCGATTTTCCCTCACCCGCTCCGCCGCTCAGGACGGAAATTGTGTTCAGCTTGTCGTCCTTACGAGAGAAAAGAACGTTTGTCCGCAAAACGCGATAAGCCTCAGCGTGTGGGGTGTCGGGGCCTTCTTCGAGCAAAACACCAACATTCTGCGGAATTACTCCCAACACCGGCGCTTGCAGAGCGCGTTCAACGTCATCAATTGTTTTCACGCTTGTGTCGAGATATTCAATAAAGAACGCGAGACCGACGCCAACGATGAGACCGATGATAATGCCCAAGCCGATGTTTAGAATTTTGTTGGGGCGAACCGGGCGCGGAATAACCACTGCCGGGTCAGTCACCTCTACGATGGATGAGGTGGGCAGAGCCGTTTCAATGCTCACCGCAGCAATTTTCAAGATCAAGGCCGTGCGGATGCGAAGGAGATCTTCCAGATCTCGTTTCGCGTCATAATAAGGGCGGTTTTTGGCCGCGAGCGTATTGGCCGTTTCGCTGGCAGCACGGACTTGGGCTTCAACAGCGTCAAGCTTTGCTTTCGAGCTTTCGGCGTTGGTTTGCAAACCTTGAAGAATGCCATCAATTTTTTTATCCAGATCCGCTTGAACCCTGTTGACAATCGCTTGAGCTTTTTTGACCTCGGCATGCTCGGGCGTGTATTCCTGAAGCAACGCAGTCAATTGATGTTGCCCCGAAGCTAGTTTTTCAGCCAAAGTAATTAGCAGTGAATCGTAGGGATAAATTGTGGCCAAAGAATTTCGGAGATCTTCGCGATCCAGCTTACTGACTCCGGCGAGGAGAGTTGCGTCATCGGTGAATTTGATGGAGGCGGTAATGCGGGCTTGCTCCAGGCTGCGCAGCGTTTCCTGGTTGAGCGTGGTGGTGCTCAATGGAGAACCGTCAATGTCGGGAATCTCGTTGGTGCGTCTTAAATCATCAACCACTTGCTTTAAGTCTTTAACTTCATCATCTCTTTGTTTGAGTTGTTCACGAAGGGAACTGACGCCTTCTTCGCGGGCCTGGCGGCGAACCTTTAGACGATTATCGCGATAAACCGCCGCAATGGTATTGGCAATTTCAGCCGCCTCATTTCTGTCCTCGCTGTAAACCCAGATTTCGACCAAACTCGTGTTGCGGGACGGGCGAACGCTAATCTGTCTCTTTAAGATTTCGTAGGTTTGCTCCGTGCTAAGACCGCCTGTCATCTTGGCCTTCTCCGCCCATTTCTCATTCAGACCAAGCTTTCTAATTACTTCGTTCAAAACAGAGGCGGATTGGATGACGTCAAATTCGGTTTGAAGCCAAAAGGGGTCGTAGCCAGAATAGGTCGGTTTGTTTTCGATCCCCTCGACGGCAGTTATATCCTTGTCAATTCTGATGCGGGCCTTGCTGGCGTAAGTTTTCGGAAGCAAAAAGGTCACCGCAGTGGTGGTTACGACGACGAGGAGAAATACGAGGAGGATAACGGTTTTGCGCAGGCGAATGATCCGCCAATAATCCAGAAAATGAAGCTTCATTTCTGGCGCGTCAGGTATTTTAGTATCCATACATCAAAAAAATAAGAGGCTGACAATGTGCAGCCTCTTAGCAAAATATCAATTTTTTAATTTTAGTAAGTCGCGCGAACTCCCACGTAAACTCTGTTGCGCGAGTAGCTGCGGCCACCCACGTCGGAATCCAGCCGGTCGAAGTTATAGCCGGCTTCTGCGAGAAAGTGGGGATTGAAATGATAGGTAAGATTCAAACCGCTGATAAGGAAGATTTCGTTATCCCCATCGTTGGCACCCTTTTCAAACGTCGAGTATTGTCCTTGAACCAGCAAACTTCCAATAAGATTGGGCGTGATTTTGTGAGTGATTGATCCATAAACAACCGTTGTTTCCTGATCCAGACTCGCCACATCAGTCTGATTGCGCCTATGAGTAAGTCCCACCTGAATGGAATTTGCCCGATTGTACTGGTAGGTCACGTTCGCGTCCGCGTAAGGACTGACCGTGCTCTCTCCTGCATTGTAAAAATCGGTGTGTTCGCCGCCAATTCGAACCGACGCGCTTAATTGTGCGTTAAATCGGTGGTCGGCTCCAACGTAAACTCTATGGGAGCGGCTGTTGCGCTCGTCGCTAGGCACTCTGCCTCCAACTTTTACATCTGGATTGGTGATTTGTTCATCGCCGTTAAAATCAACCATGCCATAGGCGTATCCGAGGATCACGTCGGTATCTGGTACAACTTGCCATCGAAGATCCAGCGAGGCGAGATGCTCCATACGATCCAGCAATCCAGAACGGCTGTCGACCCCCGGGGGCACGTCGCTTTCATCTTGTTGGTAATCGTAAAATGTATTCGCGTAGGCAAGTTCAAGCGCCAAAAGCTCGGTCGCCTGCGCTGTGAATCTAATCGAACCCAGGTTGCGTATATTATCTCCTTCAGTTCTCAAGGCCGTCCCGGGTGCCGTCCCGGATGGAGCCAAGATTTCCGGTTCCTGAGCGATGACAAATGAATCGTCCACTTCGATTTTGTAGCGTTCGGAAAAAGCGTGATCCAACCGGCCATCGAATTTATGGCTTTGATCGTATTTTCCATTTTTACGAGCTTCATAATATTTCAAAGAATATTCGTAGCTCGCTCCTAAAAAAGTTTGATCGCGCGGAAGATTAAGAGACACGGAGGGAGTGAATTCATAGCCAAAGCTCTCTTCACTTACGCTCGAAGGAGAGGTCGTATAATTGTCGTCGTAAAATCCACGCAGCGCGGCAGAAACACTCCAGGGTTTGGATGCTTCCATCTCTGTTAGATCTGGCGCATAAGCCGCCTGCAAACCGGAAACACCGAGGGCAACCAAGCCTGCTGAGGTCAGGAATTTTTTCATATTTATTTTTTTAACCCGAAATCACAAACGTATCCAAAGCATTGTCTTACAAAAGCGAGGTTCTTTTAGCCAATGGCATGGTGTATTGTCAAATATTCTTTTGTCACCGCCTTACTTAGGCGACGCCGTCCATCGCTCCCAATCGGTTAAGAAAAATTGATCGGGCAAAAACCCCGCCGGTGCTTTCTTCAATGGAAACCCATCCGGCACTTCGCCGCGAGACAAACTTTCCAAAACAAATCGACCCCAGTTTTGGCGCTCCTTCACCATTTGCGTCAGGAACCGGGCGTCCATGGTTTTTGGCGTGAGATAAAGCGCTTGCACCGGCTTAATATCGTCGTTCATTTTGAAAAAGTCTTCGGGATAAGTTTTTGTTAAAGGCGTGCAGCGTCGATCGCCGTACCACGCCACCGCCCACGGAACATCACTCATCATCAGTTCATCTTCGCGCATCCAGTTTGCAGTTTCTTGAATGATGGGAGGATAATATGGAGGATAAGTCATAGGACTGGTGCGTGGTGGAAGTAACGCAAAAATCAACGGAGCAGAAATTATTACGCAAAATAAAAGGTTCGCTGCGTAGTTCGTTGACCATTCGGAAAAGGCGATGCGCCGAATCAAATTAAAATAAAGTGCGACTCCAAAAACGAAAAGGAGAGGACTGGCCAAGACCAAAAGATTTTCGGAATTAATTTGGGGCGAATCATACGCGAGATGGGTTTGGCCAAGGGCTTGAACAACACACAGAAAAGCGAGGGAGAACAAAACAAACGTTCTCAATCTGGATTGAGCCGGGGTTTGCAATGGTATGAGTAACCCGACTAAACATAACGCGGTCAGCCAGCTTCCGCCGAGGCGCGGAATCTCATTTTCAACAATGTCCCGCGTATTCACCATCAACTTTCGCATGTAATCGGTCACAAAAACTTTTTCGAAAGGAGAACTCGATTCCAAGGATCGCTCCAGCCTTGCTTCCTGAAATACGGGCGTGTTTTGGCAAACCGCATAACCCGCTGTGCCAAATAGCGTGCCGCTGACCGCATAATTTCGCGCAAGCCAAGGCGAAATAACGACGAGAAATGTGACGATGGTTGCGAGAGATAATTTTCGCCGATGTTCTTGCCCGAACCGAATCAGAAAAATAATCACCGGAAGGATCAACCATCCAAAAGAATAGCGCGTGAGACAGCCGACACCAACCAGAACACCAGTCAAAAGCGCCAAAAAAAACAATTGTCGGTTGGGCGGTTTTTCTTGCGCATTGCGCTCAAGTTTTAGGAGCGTCCATGCGATGCACAAGAAAATCAGAAGCAGCAAAGTTGTCGAGAGGCCGGAAATGCTGAATCGCCAAAACAATTCCGTTGCCGCAAACAAGATGGCGGAAATCCAGGCGACGGTTCGGTCAAACAATTCGCGCGCAATTTTGAACAAGACTAATACCGCGAGAAAAAAAAGAACCTGATTAAAAGCGGCCATCCATATTTCTGGCATGTAAGTCGAAAAGAATTTCTTTTGGGAAATCTTGTAGTCCACTGGCGCCACTTTCAGGAAGGCAGCCAGCAACGTCGGATAGACGGGAGCGTTGGCAAGGTCTGGATGCGGAGTGTTAAGTGAAGCTAATTTTTTCAGTCCGGTTTGCTCCTTTTCCAACCGCGTGCGTAGTTCTTGCGACAAATTTTTACCGGCAAGTTTTTTCTGGATTTCCGCAAGTTTGTCATTTGCTCTCGCTTCGACCAACACGATGCTGAATGGCCGGACATATTCCGTAGTGAAACCTTTGCCTTCGGAAATGTTTCGCGCCAACTGCGACATGTCCATCGCTTCTTCCGTGTTGAAATTTTTAAACGCGCTCAAGTCGAACAACAGCGCCAGCGCAATAAATGCTACGATCGCCGTAGTCCATCGAATAGCTCGCGCGCCTTCCCCTTCTTCGAGAAAATGAATCCATTTTTGTATTCGTGATGACATTAAAATCCTTCCAAGTGATATTCGTGAAGTTTGCGATGAAGCGTGCGGCGACTCATCCCGGTTTTCTGCGCCGCGCGGGTTCGGTTTCCGTCCGATTCTTTCAAAGCACGAACGATTAATTGTTTCTCCGCCTCTTTCACACTCAAATTATTGAGCGAAGAAGAATTTGCTGCCGGGACATTCGTTGTTGTTCCGCCGCGAACGTTGGCGGGCAAATCGCGAAAAGTAATTTTATCGCCGCGCGCCAAGACCACCGCATGTTCGATGGCTGTGCGCAGTTCGCGAACATTTCCAGGCCACGAATAAGTCATCAACGTTTCGAGCGCGTCGGGCGTGATGCTGGTGACGGCTTTGTCATTTTCCTTGGCAAACTCGCGCAGAAAACTTTGCGCGAGCAAGGGAATGTCCGCCGTTCGTTCGCGCAACGGCGGCAAAACAATTTCGACCACGCGCAATCGGAAAAATAAATCCTCGCGAAATTTTCCCTCCTTCACGAGTTCTTCGAGACTTTTATTCGTCGCCGCAATCAGACGCACATCCGCCGAAATTGTTTTGTTCGAGCCGACGCGCTCGAAAGTTCGTTCACCAAGAAAACGCAAAAGTTTTACCTGAAGTGTTTGATCAATTTCGCCGATTTCATCGAGAAACAAAGTCCCGCCTTGCGCTTGTTCAAATCTACCGACGCGTCGTTCGTGTGCGCCCGTGAACGCGCCTTTTTCGTGACCGAACAATTCGCTTTCGAGCAACGTTGGCGCGAGCGCGGCGCAATGAACTGTGACCATCGGTTGCTTGACGCGCGGGCTGAGTTGATGAATGGCTTTGGCAATCAATTCTTTTCCAGTGCCGCTTTCGCCGAGAATCAAAACCGAGGCGCGTGCGGGAGCAACTTGACGCACGACTTCCAACACTTCCTTCATGGAAGAAGATTCGCCGACGATATTTTCCAAACCAAATTTCGTGTGGAGTTGTTGGCGGAGTGAAACATTCTCCGTCTCCAGATTTTGCTGGCGCAAGGCGCGCGCGATTCGCATTTCCAATTCGTCAATTTGCAGACGGCCTTTGGCGATGTAATCATCCGCGCCATGTTTCATCGCTTCGACGGCCAATTCTTCGGAGCCATAAGCGGTCATCAGAATACAAATCGGCGGTTTGGAAAGGGATTTGGCGCGCGCGATCAGTTTCATCCCGTCTTCCTGCGGCAAGCGAAAATCCGTCAGCAAAACGTCGAAATTTTCCTGCTCCAAAAGCGTCATCGCGGTGGCGGCGTCGTCGGCGATGTAAACGTCATAATGATCTTCCAGCGCGGCGCGCAAACCTTCGCGCGTTGGCTTTTCGTCATCGACAATTAACAACATTGGTTTCATGCGCGATTTACGATCTCAAGAGTTTTTCATTAACACCCTGCTTTAGCTGGGTGTGGGCGACGTGCGATCGGGAGAACCGTTTTAACGGTTTGCCGGGCTGCGGAAAAAATCGTTGAAACGGTTGAAAACCTCCACCGTTTCTCAGCACCCAGCTAAAGCAGGGTGTTAATGAGAGATCGGCTGATTTCTGTTTCGCACAAATTATTAAGCGACCCGTAAATCGTAAATCGTAAATCGTAAATTTCATGCGTTGGCCTGCAACAACCGCAATCTTCGTTCATGCAACGGCAGCCAGATCCGAAACATCGTTCCTTTGCCGACATTACTTTCCAGTTCGATGCGCCCGCCGTGTTCGCGGATAATTCGCTGCACGATCATCAACCCCAGTCCGGTCCCCTTTTTCTTCGTTGTAAAAAACGGCTCAAAAATCCGGTTCAACTGTTCCTGGGGAATTCCTCCGCCGGTATCGCCGACCGACATCCAAACCCCGTCGGCGCCTTCGCCGGTTTGCAAAGTCAGCGTGCCGTTTTTCGTCATCGCCTGCACTGCATTTTTTATCAGATTAACGAGAGCTTGTTTAATTTGTCCCGGATCAATCGGCGAGGCGGGCAATCGGCTGGCGAGATTTTCGTTCACGTTCAGCCCGCGATTTTCGATTTCGGGCCTGAGCAATTCAAGCGTTTCGCGAACGACATCATTCAACGATGCCAACGAAAGCTTCGGGTCTGTCGGGCGAATGGCCTGAAGAAATTGCGTGATGATGTAATCGAGCCGGGAGATTTCTCCTTTCGCAACCTCCAGATATTTTTCCACTTTGTCGGCGCTCTCCTCACGATCTTGCAGCGACGATTTTTGCGCCTGGCCGCGTTTGGAAAAACGTGGCGCTGGTGACTCGGCCAGAGATTGCCGTAGTTTTTTCATCTCGCGCGTCATCAATTGCAAATGGATGTGCAGCGCATTGAGCGGATTGCCAATTTCATGCGCGACGCTCGCCGCGAGCAACGTTAACGAATGCAGCCGCTCGCTTTCAATCGCTTCAAAAGTTTTTTGGCGTTGCTCGGTGGCATCGTGCAGAATCAGCGCAACCCCAGAAGTCGTAGCGCCTTCTCCATCCAGGGGCGCGACATACAAGCGAAAAAATTTTGCGCTGGGATAATTGATTTCAAATTCATGGCGCACGACTCGTTGTCCGCCGCGCGATTTGATCAGTTCATTCCAGTTCAGCTCTGGCAAATAATTCGTGATCGGCTGGCCCTCGGCGATTTCCTCGTGCCAATTTAAAATTCGCGAGACGGCCTGATTGAAATAAACGATGCGGCCTTTTTCATCCACCACCAGCACGCCGTCTTCAATGGTGTTGAAAAGTGTTTCGAGAAAAGTCCGTTCGCGGGCGAGCCGTTGGACGATGGTCTGCAAACCTTCCGCATCGAGCCGCCCGATGCGCCCAAGAACCTTGTCGAGAAAACTGGATTTAGGAGGCATGTGAACGCGGAACGCAGAACGCGGAACGCGGAATGAAATACGTCGGAAACCGTATGGGCAATTCCGAGTTCCGAGTTCCGAGTTCCGAGTTGGTTAAAACCATTTTTTCTTTTTGAAATACGAATACGTCGCGCCGGTGCTCATGATCGTGATCAGAATAATTACCCAATATGCACCTCGCGGCTCCAATTCCGGCATGTGCTTGAAATTCATCCCGTACCAAGTGCCGATCATCATCATCGGCGTCGTGATAATCGTGAACAACGTCAGCACTTTAATCACTTCGCCAGTTTGATTCGACGACATATTCAAATACACCTGCAAAATTCCGGTGAGCGAATCGGTGTAATTTTGCGCGAGTTCGGAAATGTGAAACAACGCGTCGTAAACGTCGCGGTAATACGGAACCAGATGCGGGCGGATTAATTTAAATTCGCCCCGCGCAAATCGCGCCAGCACTTCGCGTTGCGGTCCGATGATCTGCCGCAAATGCAAAACCTCTTTTTTAATTTGCAGAATGCGGCCCAAAGTTTCTTTGCTCGGATTTTGCAACGCCTGTTGTTCAACTTCGGCAATTTCCAGCGAAAGTTCGTCCAGCGCCGGTTTGTAATTTTCCACGATGGCGTCGAGCAACGTGTGCGCGACGCGGTCGGGCGCGCGAGCGACATGCACGTTGCTTTTCAAACAGCGATCTTCCGTCATTTGAATGCTGCGCAACGGCACGTCGTGGTAGGTCACGAGAAAATTTTTACCGAGAAAAAAATTCAATTCGCTCGTCGCGAACACGCCGTCCTTGCGGCTGTAATCCACCGCGTGAATCACCATGAAAAGATATTGGGCGTACCGATCTTCGTCTTTCGGCTGATACTCCTCGACTTTCGGCGACGGACTCACCATCACGCAATCTTCGACGGAAAGCGGATGGAAATGAAAAATGTCTTCGAGAACAAATTTACTTTCTTCGGGAGTTGGATTCTCCAGATCAACCCAGAGAAAAAGATTCGTGTCAGCCAGCAACGTCGGCATCAAAAAGGTGTCGATGTCTTTGCTGTGCAACTTGCCCTGAGTTGTAAAAGCGAACGAGCGAATCATGCGCAAATTTTGCCGCGAAATTTTTTATTTATCTGTGTCAACCCGGCTCGCATCTTAGGCGGAAGATGTTTCCGCGCAAGCGCAACGTGCCGCCAGCGTCCCACTGGCGGAATCAGAAAAATAAAACTGCCAGCGAGACGCTGGCAGCACGAGCCGAAAACCAGATTGCAT
>JBDSLX010000226.1:0-3812 GCA_039916145.1 Verrucomicrobiota bacterium
GGATCAATGCAGAGCAAATAGGAATCACGATCCGGTTTGTCGTCGATGGCGTGGGCATAATCCGGTGGAAGCGGCGAGCGTTGCAAAACCTGGACGTAAAGTTTGTCTTTGTAGAGTAGCGGGCTGGAACCGTAGAGCCACATGATGGAAAATTTCCCAAAATCTTTTCCAATGTTGCGCGTCCACAATTCTTTTCCTGAAAAATCATACGCCGCGAGATCGCCGGTGCCGAACAGGATGAAAACGGTTTTTCCATCCGTCACCGGCGAGGGCGACGCCATATTATTTTTCCCAATAACTTTGTCGCCCACGGCAACTTGTTTTTGCCACCGGACTTTTCCATCCGCACGATTGAGGCTGATGAGATTTAAGTTTTTCTGTGCGTCCGGGCTGGAGACAAAAACATGATCGCCCCAGATCGCGGGAGTTGCGCCGCTCATTCCAGACAACGACGTTTTCCAGACGACGTTTTCGGTGTTGCTCCAATTCGTCACTAGATTTTTTTCAAGGGACGAGCCGTTGAAAAGTGGCCCGCGCCATTGCGGCCAGTTTTCCGCGCGGGAGGAAAATATTGAAGTGAAAAAAAAGACGCTTGCGGCAAGAGTGATGAATCTGCGGTGCATATTCTTTAGATAGCCAGCCGATGGAGTGAAAACAAGGCCAATGAATGAGCAGCGGCGGGGAGACGGAAATCCATGCTTTACAAAGAAGCTATTTTTGTTAAATCCCTTTCAAGTCAACCCACTAAATATGAAAAAATCCATCGCAAAAATTATCGGGATTGGTTTAGTCGCGGCGTTTGCTGTCGGCGCAACCATGACATCTCAAGCAGAAGACAAAAAGCCGGAGGCGGCTGAGGCAAAAGGCGCGAATCGAGCCATACCGTTTTCTGGAACGATCAACGAAATCGACAAGGCGGCTAAAACCATCAATATCGGCAAAACAAAAAAGAGAACCATTCAAATCACGGATGCAACTAAAATCAAAAAAGATGGCAAGGCAGCCACTTTGGACGACGCAAAAGTCGGCGATGAAGTGGGCGGCTCCTATCGCGATAACAGCGGCAAATTAGAAGCGGCTTCTCTCCGCATCGGACCGAAACCCGAAGGTGAAGCGAAGGGAAAAGCCGAAAAGAAAACGAAAGAATAATTTTCCAAAACAAAACAAATCCAGAGGCAGGCCTAAACCGCCTGCCTTTTTTATTAGCCAATTAACGACGCCACCAACTTTTCGTGTTGCCGGGGGCAGGTTGATTTAAACGATTAAAAATCAGTTCGCTGCGCGCGGCGGTCAAAGTCATAATCAATTCATCGTAGGATTGAAAACGTTCGGCCGGGTTTTTTGCCATGGCGCGCACCAACGCATTGCTCGTCAAAGCGGTGATTTCCAAAACGACCTGATTTGGCGGCGTCAACGGAGTGTGCACATGAGCGGACACCAAATCTTCGACCGTGGGAGCTTCAAAGGGAACGTGTCCGGTCAGGGCGTGATAAAGTGTTCCACCCAGGCTGTACATGTCGGAAAGAAAATCTTCGCGCTCACGTTTGATTTTTTCAGGCGCAACGTAGTAGGGCGTTCCCCAAACACTTGATTCACTGGAAACGTCCTCGTCTGTTTCCGCCGACCTGGCCAGACCGAAATCGATCAGTTTAGGTTCGGCATCGCAGTTGAACAAAATGTTACCCGGCTTGATATCGCGATGAAGCAAATTGTGTTTCAACGCGGTCGCCAGGGCCGAGGCGACTTTTGTTCCGACATCGAGGACATCAAGTTCAGGAACGCGCCCTTCCGTTGTAATTCGCGTATCGAGGCTGCCATTGTTCGCCAGTTCCATCACGAGATACGGTTGGCCCTCAAACTCGTCGAAGGTGTAAATGTGAATGATGTTCGTGTGGTTGAGCGACGCGCCCGCCCGGGCTTCGCGATAAAAGCTTTCCAACACTTCCTGATCCTGCGCCATTTCGCGCTTCAACATTTTCAGCGCCACTTCACGTTGGAGATTTACATCAAAGGCACTGAACACCGTCCCCATGCCTCCCGAGGCGATGACTTCGCGTAATTCAAATTGACGAAAGGTAACGGGCAACATCACCGGATGCTCACACTTTGAACACGGCACCGTTTCGAAAGGGGGTAAATCTCCAGGGATAAAACTTTTGGAATTGCACGCGCCGCAAGTCACCATTTTCAATGGCTTATTCGTATCGATTGAGTCACCCGTCACAATTCGATATTAACATTGAGCGTTCGCGGCTCAAGTCCTGACCGTCAGAAAATTCTTTTGACAATTGGGAGCCGATGCTGTTTCTTGTCGCCTCGAAAATGAAAAACACGATGACAGTAAAAATTAGCCTGTGCGCCGGTCGCACCGTCGGAGCGATGCCGATCTGGCGCTCGCACCAGGCATCTGGCAACGTGGCAAGAATCTTCTAAACGAACCCAAAGATTTCAAAAACCCACGATTGCCAGTCAATCGTGGGTTTTTTGTTTTAAAATTTGCCGCTGAAACAAAACGGTGATGAGAAAGGAAAATATAAATATGAAAAGGAAAAATCAAACGGTGCCGACAAAGTTCGCGCCCGAAACGCGCTTCGAGTTGGTGCCGCATTTCGCTTCGCCGTTTCGCGCGGCGCAAGAAACAGCGTTCGAAAAGTTGAAAGGCCGATTGTTGCGACGATTGTTGGACGACGCTGTTCAACCGGATTTGAACACCCCATTGCGCCGCGCCGCTGACGACGCAGCCGCTTTGGCCTGGACCACGTCGTTCCCGCTCTTGTTCTTCCCGACCTTGTTGGAAGAAAAAGCGCGGCGGGCGCGGTTGCAGTTGAGCAAGCAAAAACAAGTCCGCCTCCGCAGCGAGGCTCTCCTCGTGGAGGCGGCATGAAAAAATCCCAAATTGTTATTGGAAAACAAATGACCACGCACATGCGGATTCGCGGATGCGAGCCATTGATCTGGCTCGCACCCACGGCTTCTCGTGTCGTTGTTTCGCAAACAATCCCGTTATTCAGTTGACCCGATTTTGCGGCGCAACGTAGTTTTTGCCGCGTGGAAAATTCTTACATTCCGAATCCGTGGATGATTTTGCCATTTGGGCTTCTTCTCGCGCTAATTGCGCTTGGACCGTTGCTCTTTGCGAACTGGTGGACAAAACACTACGCAAAGGTTGCTCTCGCTCTCGGCGCAATCACCATTGGCTATTATCTGTTCGGGTTGCCCAATGCCGCTTCGCACATGATTCTCCATACGTCCGTCGAATATTTGAGTTTCATCTCGCTCATCGGTTCGTTGTATGTCGTTTCCGGCGGAATCCACATCAATGTCAAAGGTGAAGCGACGCCGGGCGTCAATGTCCTCTTTCTTTTGATCGGCGCAATTCTTGCAAATTTTCTCGGAACCACCGGCGCGTCCATGTTGCTCATTCGCCCGTGGCTGCGTATGAACAAATATCGCGTCACTGCGCATCATGTTGTTTTTTTTATTTTTATTGTGTCCAATGTCGGCGGCTGTCTCACCCCCATTGGCGACCCGCCACTTTTTCTCGGTTATCTCAAAGGTATTCCGTTCTGGTGGGTTGCGGAACATTGCTGGCCGATGTGGGCGGTCGGCCTGGCCATGCTGCTGTTGTTTTTTTACATCGTGGATCGGAAAAATTACATGCGCGCGCCTAAATCAGTGCGCGAACATCTGGCTGAAGAACACGACCACTGGCGTTTCGATGGCCTCTCCAACATCCTGTTTCTCCTCGTAATTCTGGGGGCCGTCTTCATCAATAATCTCTTCATCAATCCTCCCCCATTCTTGCGCGAAGC
>JBDSLX010000227.1:0-5099 GCA_039916145.1 Verrucomicrobiota bacterium
TTCCCGTCCAAACAATCGCGCACGGTTTGGGCGAGTTTGTCCGGGTGATACGGCTTCTGTAGAAAATTCAACCCATCGCGCAAGACAAAATCTTTGCCGACGATGTCTGCGCTGTAGCCGCTGGTGAAAACAATTTTCAGTTGCGGGCTTTCCGTTTGCAAGCGTGTGGCCAGGTCGCGACCGGTCATTCCTTCGGGCATGACCAGATCGGTCAAAACGAGATCGATAGAGCCTTTGTGCTGTTCCCAAACTTTGAGCGCGGCGACGCCGGAAGCGGCTTCGAGCACATGATAACCTTGCCGTTCCAAAATAAATTGGACGAGTTCGCGCAAGGGCGTTTCGTCTTCGACCACTAAAATGGTTTCGGTGCCGCGCGGAATTTTTTTCCTCGCCAGTTTTCCAGAAGCTTCCAAAGGCTCGAGGCTGCGTGGGAAGCAAATGGTGAAGGCCGTCCCTTGGCCCACTTCGCTGTTGGCCTCGATCCAGCCGTCGTGTTGCTTGACGATTCCATAAACTGTCGCGAGTCCGAGACCGGTGCCTTTGCCAATTTCTTTGGTCGTGAAAAATGGCTCGAAAATATGCCCCATATTTTCTGGCGTGATGCCGCAACCGGTATCGCTGACTTTCAGGCAGACGAATTCGCCGAGATACGCGTCGCAATTTTGGCGTGTGTAAGTTTCGTCGATTTGGGTGGCGCTGGTGCAAAGGGTCAATTCGCCTCCGCGCGGCATCGCATCGCGGGCGTTGACGGCGAGATTTAAAAGAATTTGTTCCATCATGCCGCGATCAGCGTGGATACGCGGAAGATCGGAAGTGGTTACAACTTTGAGAACGATGTCTTCGCCGAGAATGCGCCGGAGCATCCGGGTCATTTCATCAACGACTTCTTTGAGATCAAGCGTCTTGCGCTGCATGACCTGACGTCGGCTGAAGGTGAGCAATTGCCGGGTGAGATTGGCGGAACGTTCGGCGGCCAAAGCAATTTCCTGAAGCGATTCGGACGCTTCGCCCTTGGTCTCCGTGGCGAGCAAAAGCGAAGTGTGCCCTTGGATGACGGTCAGAAGATTATTGAAATCATGCGCGATGCCTCCGGCCAGTTGGCCGATGGAATCCATTTTCTGCGACTGACGCAGTTGAGTTTCAAGCCGCTTTTGTTCGGTGACGTCGCGGAACAAACCGAACAGCAATGGCCGTTTACTTTCCAGGTCAACGAAAGAATTGGCACCTTCCAGTTCGACCGTTTTGCCGGAGCGAAAGATCATCTTACGCTCAATAAATTTTTCCACGGTGCGATCATGGAAGCGTCGTTTGTAAGTATTGAGAAGTTCAGTCGGATTAGCTGGGGTGGCGTAAGTGGCGGTGAACGGTTTGCCTTCCAGTTCCGCGCGCTCCATTTCGACGAGTTGACAAAATGCTTTGTTGACCGCGACGATGATTCCGTTTTCGTCGGTGAGACGCATACCATCGACGGAATTTTCCCACACGGAATGGAATCGGACTTCGGAAGTGCGGAGAGCTTCTTCAGCGCGGATTCGCCCCAGCGCGCCTCCGCAATGATCGGCAATGGTTTGCAGCGCGCTAAGTTCTTGCTCGGTATAAGCATCGAGCGTGTAACTCTGGTTGGAAAGAACGCCGATGACTTCGGTGCCATTGCGGATCGGCACTAACATGAGTGAAGCCGATGGCCGCGTGGTGTCGCCGAAGGGTGATGCGCCTACTAACATGGTCAGAGGCGGTTGTTTTAAAATTAAATTTGCGCCGTCGCGAATAATGCGCCTGGCCAGCGGACTAGGCGGGCCGATGGGAATGGAACTCGAACATTCCGTCAATTTATCGTCAATAGTGTCGATGTTGAGGATAGGATGGACGGTGTCGTCTCCCGCGAAATAGAGGTCAAGCGTGAACATGTCCCAGCCGAAAAGTTCGCGGGTGGTTTCGCCAATGACCCGTGCGGCGTCTTTGGGCGAACGGGCGGCGCTAAGATTTTGACCGAGCTTGGACAGCGCGGCATTGCGGTCTTCAATTTGTTTTCGTTCGGAGCTGTGTTTGACCTTATCAACGGAATGTCGGCGAAACTCCAAAAGCGCGACCACGTGCCGGCTCAAAACTTGCAAGGCGTGCTGCTGCGTTGGATTCAACTCACGCGGCACTTTGTCGATTACGCAAAGCGTGCCTAAAGCGTGACCTTCAGGATTGATCAGCGGCGCGCCTGCATAAAATCGAATATGCGGCTCTCCCGTGACCAAAGGATTTTTGGCGAACCGTTTATCTTTCGTTGCATCAGGGACAATTAAAAGCTCCGAACCCAAAATGGCGTGCGCACAAAATGAAATGTCGCGAGAAGTTTCCGACGCCGATAACCCGATCTTGGATTTAAACCACTGCCGTTTTTCATCGATGAACGTAATTGTGGCGACCGGCGCGCCGCAGATATCTGCGGCCAGTTCGGTCAAATCATCGAAGGCTGATTCGGCGGGTGTATCGAGGACATCGTATTGCCAAAGAACTTCCAGTCGGCGCTTTTCATTTTTCGGCTGCGGGAGTTTCATTTAATTAACGGGACAAAAATATAGGACGGCACGCGCCGGGCAAACAAGGCGAATCCAAAAATTAACTCGCGAAAAGCTGCGAGAGGCGCATCTTTCTCTCAACCATGAGCGATCTGGAAACGATTCAAACCGCCGTTCGTCGCGCCGCCGCTCGCCGTCGTTGGCTGCGAGCCTGGCGCGGCTTCTGGCAAGGTTTGTTCATCGGCGCTTCACTTTGGTTGCTTGCACTCGCGTGTTACAAAATTTTCCCCGTCCCGTTTGAACTCGTATCAGGCGCAGGCGGAGTCGCTGTTTTGTTTGTGTTCATTGGATTTTTTCATGGCTGGTTGCGTCCGATGTCGCTGCTCGAAACCGCGCGCTGGATTGATGAACAGCAAAAGTTGCAGGAGCGACTCAGCACCGCGCTCGAACTCGCCGATGCTCCCGCTCAGAGCAATTGGAAAGACTTATTGATGTCCGACGCGGCCAAACACGCGCGTACGCTCGATCCGCGCCGATTGATTCCCGCGCATCTTCCCACCGCCAGTCGTTGGGCATTGCTGGTTCTCGCACTCGGCGCCGGACTCGGATTCATTCCCGAATATCGCAGTAAAGATTTTGTTCAGAAACAAAGCGACAAAGCCGTCATCAAAGAAGTGGGAAAACAGATTGGCGATTTGACGCGGCGCAATCTCGCGCAACGCCCGCCTGCGCTGGAAAAAACCAAAGAGAATCTGGAGACGATTGAGGAGCTTGGAAATCAACTTACGAAAGTTCCGCTCACGCGCAGTGATGCGCTGAAAGAATTGTCCAGCGCTGCCGATAAATTAAAAACGGAGATGAAGGAGCTTGGCCGCAATCCCGCGCTGAAACCGCTCGAACGCGCCGCGCGCGATCCCGCCCGCGCCGGTGGAAATGTTCCCGGAGAATTGCAGAAGCAAATTGATTCGTTGCAAAAATCTCTCGGCGACAAAGGGAGCAACCCCGACGCGCTCGACAAAATGAAAAGTGAATTGCAAAAGGCGCAACAAACCGCTGCGGGAATGCCCGGAAAAAATTCCGCCGATGCCGCCGCCGCAAAACAGCAACTCGCGCAAGCCCTCGCCAATCTCGCCCAGCAAGCGAAGGAAATGGGTGTGCCGCTGGATAGTTTAAACGAAGCCATCGCCGCGCTTCAGGCAAATCAAACCGACCTGTTTTTGAAAGACCTCAACGCCGCAATGAACGATTTGGAAAAGACGCAGCAAATGGCGAAGGCGTTGCAGCAACTCCAGCAGCAAGCCGCGTCGAAGCTCGGCAAAGATCTGGCCGAGCAATTGAAAAATGGACAAGCCGAAGCCGCGCAAAAAACTTTGGAACAAATGGTCGCGCAATTGAAGCAGTCGAACCTTTTGCCCGACCAAATCAAAAAACTTTTGGAAGAAGTTTCCAAGGCGATTGGTCCCGCCAGCGAATACGGGAAGGTGAAAGATTTGTTGAACTCCGCCGTGGGCCAGATGAAGCAAGGCGAAAAAACCGGTGCGGCGCAATCGCTGGCCGATGCGGCGAAGGAACTCGAAAAACTTCTGCAACAATTTGGCGACGCAGAATCGTTGGCCGCGACTTTGGAAGCATTGAAGAAAGCGCAAATGTGCGTCGGCACTTGTCAAAGTTGGGGGCAGTGTAAAAATCCCGGCTACGGCAAAGGTGGCAAGCCCGGTCGCGGCGTCGGAACCTGGGCGGATGACACGGGCTGGCTTTATTATCCTGAGATGACGGAGCGCTGGGACAATTCCGGCGCGGTGCGGCCTGATGTTGATCCGCGCGGCTTGACGGATCGAGGCGAAGGCGAGTTATCCGAAAATCTTGCGCCGACGAAAATTCGGGGACAAATCAATCCCGGTGGCCCGATGCCAAGCATCACGTTAAAAGGCGTGAGCATCAAAGGCCAGAGCAAGGTGCAATATCAGGAAGCGGTCAACGCCGCGCAAAGCGAAGCGCAAAGCGCGCTCAATCAGGATCAAGTTCCGAAAGCGTATCAAGGCGCGGTAAAAAGTTATTTCGACGATTTGAAGGAGTAACGGATTCTGGAACCTATATTTGTCCCCCGTTTCCGTGCGTACTTTTCCCTTGCTGCTAACTCGGCCTCGAAGAGCGCCTGTGCATTTGTCGAATAACGTAAGGTGCCGCTCTCGGCTCGGCTCAACTCAAATTGCAGCACCTCAATCATCGCTGTGTTAGATGCAAGGCAACGCAATCCGTCCGCGAACATGGCGTGACAATGCTGTTCAGAACCCTGATGGCTCTCTGCGGGGCAGAAGAACACCAATGCTGAGCACTCAAGCGCTGTCTTCGTGGGCAATCCATCTGCGACGAAGATATAGCCAATGGAGTGCCTTGAATCGAACGATTCCGGGCACGACGATCCAGACGAGAAAAGCCAATTCGTCGGCCACTGATTGTTTGGAGGGCTCATTTTGGATAAAGCCTTGCGAGTGTCTTTCTCTGAGGGAAAAAACTCTTCCGTCTCGACAAAGGACATTACCAAAAACTTCAGTTGAATGACGTGATTCGCGCAACTGCTGGTCATGC
>JBDSLX010000228.1:0-2735 GCA_039916145.1 Verrucomicrobiota bacterium
TCCCCGCCAGCATTGTCGAAGCCGGACGCGTCCGCCATTTCGCCAAAGCCAAAGGACTCCGCGCCAAGACCGATCCCATTGATGCCACCGTCCTGACGGACTATGGTCGCAGTTTCCAGCCCGCCGCCACCCCGGCCGCCACCGCCCAACAAGCGCGTCTGGCCGAACTCTGCACCCGCCGCCACCAACTCATCGAAACCCTCACCGCCGAAACCAACCGCGCCGCCCACTACACCGACAAACTGTGCCTGCGCCAGCACCGCCAGTTGTGCCGGTTGTTCAAAAAACAACTCGCCGACTGCGACGCTGCCATTACCGCACTGATCGCCGCCGATCAAAAACTCCAAGGCCAGGCCCAACGCCTGGACGCCATTCCCGGCGTCGGCGCGGTCACCGCCGCCATCGTGCTGGCAGAGATGCCGGAATTGGGCACGATCAGCGACGAGGCGGCCGCCGCTTTGGCGGGCGTGGCCCCCTACAACCGGGACAGTGGCAATCAGAGCGGTGGCCGCCACATTGTCGGCGGCCGCAAAACGGTGCGGTGCGCGCTTTACATGGCCGCTTTGAGCGCGGTCAAACACGACGCCATTCTCAAAGCCTTCTACACGCGCCTTCGGCTCGCGGGAAAGAAACCAAAAATCGCGCTCGTCGCTGCCATGCGCAAACTCGTTGTCCTCATGAACCGCCTCCTCAAAAATCCAAACTTCCAACTTGCTAACTAACACCGTTGCTCTACCGCTTTTCCCGGCGTCCCGGATTAAACGCAGAGGGACGCGAAGGTTCACGCAGAGGTCGCAAAGGGAAACAGGAAAAAGAAAAGCGACTGGCCGGAAGTTTTGCTCTCTGCGTTCCTCTGCGAAAACCTTTGCGTCCTTTGCGGTAAAAATCCGCGTCTCCGATTCGGCGGCGGCACGAATGGAAAAGAATTGGCCGACATCACGCCGATGGATGCGACGTTGCGCTTACCACCGACGTAATTGGATGAAGCACTACTTTTTGTCAGAATCTTTCTCTGCCTGAATGACTTTTTCCAAAGCCGCTTTTTGTTCCGGTGTTGTGACAAAGGGACGAAGTAAAGAAAGGTCAGTTGGATTGCTTATTCCGTAAGCCGCTTTGTAAGCCTTTGTGGCGGGAGATAATATTTCCCAGTCAGAATCTCCCCCCGTTCTTTCTCGCCAAGCCGGGTAACTGCTGCTTATCCCTTCCGGATTGATTGTAAAACGCGCATCAAACTCACGATCAATTGGAAATCTTTGCGTAATCTTTCCTTGATTCCCTACTCTTATCTTTCCGTCCGGAGAAATTTTTGGCGGCACCACTTCATAGCGCTCTAAAAAAGCAACTTCGATTGGCGGTTTAAAATACTTTTGCAATTCCGATACTTCACCCGGAAATCTTCCATTATTGGCTTCCAAATATTTTCTCAACGCGGAATCCAACTTGCCGGCGAATACACTTTCTCCTGATCTCCTTAATCGACTGAGAGCCTCACGAATATCTTTGTCCGATTTAAATTTGCCATGAGTAGCATCCAGCCAATCTTGTTCGGTTACAAATTGCAGTTCAGGAATCTTCTGATCTGGATTTTCCTCTAGGCGTTTCTTGAGTTGATCGACACGCGCCAGCCACGATTTCATTTCTGCTTGAGCGGGATTTGCATTCACTTCGCTGCTTCGCAATCGCGCAACTTCACCACGCAATTTAATCAATTCAGTGGCATTGCGGTTCAGCCGTTCGTTCTCTGCGCGCAACTCGGCGAGTTGGCGTTTTGCCTCGTCCAGTTCGCGAGTTGATTGCTGGAGATTCGCAGGCGCGCTTTGCTGTTGCTGTTCCAGTGATTGAACTCTGGTTCGCAAAGTTGAAGCTTCGCGCGCTTCGTAAATTCCCGCGCCCACAGTGGCGACGACGATGGCGGTGATTAAACTTTTTTGCAGTGTGGTCATAGCGATGGTTTTGATGGCGGTTGCAGTGGTGGCGCTGGCAAGAGTTGTTCCAGCCAGCGCGGACGAAATCGTGAGGGCAAATCCAATCGGCGCGGCTTGAACGGCGTTGGCAGAAATAACAACAGCTAGGCCGCTCGCGCCGACGGTGACGCCGCGTTTTGAAAAGAATTCGCGCAATCTTTCCACCGCGCGACTGACCCGTTTTTGCGCGGCGTCGTCGGAAGTGCCGAGAGTTTGGCCGACTTCGCGCAAACTTTTATTTTCAAAATAGCGCAACAAAATGCTGCTGCGGTCGGCTTCGTCGAGCGTGTCCATCGCTTCATCCAGCAACGGCTCGATGCTGTTCCAATTTGTGTCGGGCGAGTTCATATCGGCAAGTTCCACGGCAATTTGTTCGCGAAGCTGGCGGCGGGATTCGCTGCGCACAACGTCGATGGCCGCGCGGCGGGTGACGCGATAAAGCCACGCGGTCAAAATCGTGTCGGGCGTCAATTTGTCCGCGTTCCGGGAAAGATCGATGAAGACGGTTTGCGCGACATCTTCGGCGAGTTGCGGCGAACGGACTTGTCGCAATGCGGCGGAATAAACCAAATCGACATGACGGCTGACCAACGTCGCAAAAACTTTTTCCGAACGGTCGCGCGCGAATTGCTGGAGCAGTTCCGAATCACTCGTTGTCATCTTCATGAATATATCGGCACCGGTTGGCGAAATCCGACAAAGTATTTTCTGGGGTGTCTTGAAAATAAAGGGAGAGGTTGTGATTCTCAAGACGACGAAAGTTCTTAAAAC
>JBDSLX010000229.1:0-3679 GCA_039916145.1 Verrucomicrobiota bacterium
AAATTATGCTCAACCGCGCACTTTTTATTTGGCTGGTTTTGGTCGGCGTTATGATTTTTGATTCGCCAGCGCTTTCGCAACAGCCAGGGGCGAAAAAATCATGGCAATCGGTCGATAAAATCCCGCAAAATCGTCCGGCATCAGACGCGTGGGTTCATCCGGGGAAAAACTTTCATGCTTTCAATGTGGATCATGGCTCCCTTCGCGCGGAACTGGCTCGTGTTCCGAAGGAATTTAGCAACCAAGCTCGCATCGCTCCGGGAGAAATTAGTCTGCCCATGCCGGATGGAAGTTTAGCCCGCTTCAAAGTAGTTGAATCGCCGGTGATGGCGCCGGAACTGGCCGCGAAGTTTCCTGAAATCAAAACTTATCTAGGGCAGGGCATTGACGATCCGCAAGCCAGTGTTCGATTCGACACAACTCCGGCGGGTTTCCATGCACAAATTCTTTCGCCCAAAGGAGCGGTGTATATCGATCCGTATTGGCGCGGTGACGCGGTGTTGCACACCAGTTATTACAAGCGGGATTACCAGAAAGCAGCGGATGGATTCCAATGTCTGGCGCCGACGGTTGACGTTGCAAATGAAAAGCCCGTTGCTCAGCGCGATTTACTTCGTTCGGGAAATAATTTGCGGACGTACCGGCTGGCTTGCGCGGCGACGGGAGAATATGTGGCGTATCATGGCGGGACGGTTGTTGCGGGAATGTCGGCCATTGTCACGGCGGTCAATCGCGTTACGGGGATTTATGAAGTCGAGTTGGCCATCCGCCTGGTGCTCGTGGCAAATAACGATTTGGTCGTTTACACAATCGGCGGCAGCGATCCCTATTCCAACGCGAGTGGTTCCACCATGCTCGGACAGAACCAGGCCAATCTCGATAGCGAAATCGGCGATGCGAATTACGACATTGGACATGTGTTCAGCACTGGCGGAGGAGGAATCGCCGGGCTGGGGGTCGTTTGCCGCTCCAGCAATAAGGCACGTGGCGTGACCGGTTTCCCGTCTCCGATTGGCGATGCGTTTTATGTCGATTATGTCGCGCACGAAATGGGACATCAATTTGGCGGCAACCATACTTTTAATAGTGTGACGTCAAGTTGCGGCGGCCCAAATCGTAACACCTTGACCGCATACGAACCGGGCAGTGGTTCGACCATCATGGCTTATGCGGGAATATGTGCCGGCGACAATCTACAACCGCACAGCGACTCCTATTTTCATTCGGGTAGCTTTGATGAAATTCTCGCCTACTCGACAAGCGGTTTGGGAAGTGGTTGTCCTGTTCTGACTGCGACAGGAAATACCGCGCCGACTGTCAACGCCGGGACTAATTTCGTTATTCCCAAAAGCACGCCCTTTACTTTGACGGCGACAGGCAGTGATGCGGACGGCGACCTTCTGAGCTTTTGCTGGGAGGAACGCGACCTGGGCGCGGACCAGGTCTTAACTGATGGCGATAATGGGAGCAGCCCAATTTTTCGTTCACTAAATCCGACGGCGAGTCCATCGAGAACTTTTCCCACGCTCACCAGCCTTCTCAATAACACCAGCATTCTAGGCGAAAAATTACCGACCACCAGTCGCACCATGAACTTTCGGGTGACAGCTCGCGACAATCGCCCTGACGGTGGTGGCGTGAACACGGCAAATATGCAAGTGACGGTCAACTCGAGTGTTGGCCCTTTTCTCGTCGTTTCGCCCAACAGTGCGGTAACCTGGTCAAATCTCCAAACGGTGACCTGGAGTGTCGCAGGAACGACAAGCGCTCCAGTCAACGTGGCGAGCGTGAATATTTTGCTTTCGACCAATGGCGGAAATTCGTTCCCGATTTCTCTCGCCACCAATACTCCGAACGATGGTTCAGAAATAATTCGCTTGCCGAGTATTTCCAACAGCCTGGCGCGAATCAAAATCGAGGCGGTCGGAAATATTTTCTTCGATATTTCCAACACGAATTTCTCCATCGTTCCATTTGTTCCGGTGGCGATTGATTCAACCGCCTTGATCGCGGAAAATTGCTCGCCGGGAAATAACGCCATTGATCCCAGCGAAACGGTGATCGTCAATTTTGCGCTGAAAAATATTGGCCTGATTGATACAACCAATTTGACGGCGACCCTGCTGGCGACTAATGGCGTGACGCCGTTGAGCGGCGCGCAAAACTATGGCGCATTGGTGGCAGGAGGCGGGGCGGTGACACAAGCATTTGTTTTCAGCGCAAGCGGCAGTTGCGGCGGGACGATTCGCCCCACCTTTCAACTTCAGGACGGAGCCACCAATCTTGGAACAATCAACATTCCACTGACGCTGGGCAGCGTGACTTTTGTTTCCCTCACCAATTCAAACTCCACGCCGATTGTCATTCCGGCGAGCGGGAACTCTGGGCCGACGTCCCCTTATCCGTCGCCCGTGACTATTTCTGGAGCCAGCGGCGTTTTGAGCAAGGCGACGGTTTCACTTCTCAATTTGAGCCACACTTTTCCGGATGACATTGATGTGTTGCTCGTTGCGCCCAATGGCCAGACCGTCCTGTTGATGTCGGACGCGGGCGGAAGCACTTCCATCAGCAACGTCAATCTAACTTTTGACAGTCTGGCGGCGACGGCGCTGCCGGATTCTTCCCCACTTGTTTCGGGCACTTATTTACCAACCGATTTTGAAGCGGGTGAAGCGTTCACCGCGCCTGCGCCCACCGGTCCGTATGGTTTATCTCTAACCAACTTGAACGGGATGAATCCAAATGGAACGTGGTCGCTCTACATTATTGACGATTCAAATCCCAACAAAGGAAGCATCGCTGGCGGGTGGCAACTTACTTTGACGACATCGATTGCCACTTGCTGCGCCAGCAATTCGCCGCCGGTCATCACTTCGGTTTCAAATCAGATTACCGACGAAGATGTTCCACTCAGTGGAATTTCGTTCACAGTCTCGGACGCTGAAACTGCTGCAAATGCCTTGATCATCACGACCAATTCTTCCAACACAAATCTTGTTGCCAATTCCGGTCTGGCGATTTCTGGAACGGGAACGAATCGTTCGCTGGCCATCACGCCTTTGCTAAATCAATCCGGCAATTCAACCATCACAATCTCCGTGAGCGACGGCCAATCGACAACCAACACTACTTTCCTGCTCACGGTGAATCCGGTGAACGATGCGCCTGTTGTCGCAACGATTCCTTCGCCCATGACCATCAATGAAGGCGCGCTGCTTCAGTTCACCAACTCGGCCACTGATGTTGAAGGAAATCAATTGACGTTCAGTTTGGATCCAGGTTTTCCAGGGGGCGCGAGCATTGATCCCATTACCGGCGTGTTCACCTGGACACCGACCGAAGCGCAAGCGCCCGCGACCAATTCCATCACCGTTCGCGTCACCGACAACGGTTCACCTAATCTCAGTGGAACCAGAACATTTACCGTTATTGCCAATGAAGTAAATGCGGCGCCTGCTTTGGCGGAAATTCCTTCGCCTGTGACAATCGACGAAGGAACGCTTTTAATATTTACCAATTCAGCAACTGACGTTGAAGGGGATCAATTGACGTTCATTCTGGAGCCGGGCTTTCCGGCGGGCGCGGCAATCAATCCGACCAATGGCGTATTCACCTGGACGCCGACTGAAGCGCAAGGTCCGGGCACGAACAGCATCACCATCCGCGTCACCGACAATGG
>JBDSLX010000230.1:0-2277 GCA_039916145.1 Verrucomicrobiota bacterium
CAATTTTCTTTCGGCGAGAATTCCGATCATTGCGGCATTGTCGGTGCAGAGAATTTTTTCCGCCAATCGCAATTGAAATCCAGATTCAGCGCACGCATCCGCCAGCCGTTTTCGCAACGTGCGATTACAAGTCACGCCGCCGGAAGCAGTGATGTAACGCACACCAAGTTTCTTCGCGGCTTTAATTGTTTTCACAACGAGCACATCGACGATGGCGGCTTGGACGCTGGCGCAGAGATCGCACAAACGTTTTCGGTCATTGAGCAGTTCGGGATTTTTTTGCAGGAAATAGCGGACGGAAGTTTTCAAGCCTGAAAAACTGAAGTCGTGGTTTGGATCGTGAATCATCGGACGCGGAAAATCATAGGCTTTCGAATTTCCGCTCTCAGCGAAACGGTCAATTTCCGGTCCGCCCGGATACGGCAATCCAATCAGCTTCGCCGTTTTGTCGAAACATTCACCCGCCGCGTCATCGGCCGTTTCGCCGAGCAACTCGTGGTTTAGTTCACCTTTGACGTGGACGAGCATCGTGTGCCCACCGCTGACGATGAGTGAAATATTGGGTTGAAACTCGTCGAAAGCGGCACGCGGCGGAGTTCCAGAAATCCACGGCGAATAAAGATGCGCTTCGTGGTGATTGATTCCGATGAACGGCTTTCGCAAAGCGAATGCCAAAGCTTGCGCGGCTTTCAAACCAATCATCAGCGCGAGCGGCAAACCGGGGCCACGCGTTGCGGCAACCGCATCGATTTGTGAAATAGAAATATTTGCTTCCTTCAACGTGCTTCGAGCAATCGGCAAAAGATTTCTGAGATGTTCGCGCGTCGCTAATTCTGGAACCACTCCTCCGTATTCAGCATGCAGCGCGACTTGTGAAGAAACTAAATTTGCCAAAACGCATCCGTCGCGAATGACGGCGACGCTCGTTTCATCGCAGGAAGTTTCAAAGGCGAGCAACGTCATTCAAATTTTACATCGGTGAAAATTTTGGTTTGCTGTCGCATTTGGAGAACGCGAGCCAGCGAAGTCAACGTGCTGCCAGCATCTTGCTGGCAGGACATTTCCAAAGATTCGCGCAGCGCTTTTTCTTTGCCGTTGCCAGAAACTAAAACCCAAACTTCTTTTGCGGCAGCGATGGCGGCGTAACTCAACGAAATTCGTCTCGGCGGCGGTTTGGGAGAATTCTCAACACTCACGAACGGTTGCTCGCAGGTAAGGACTTCGAGCCGCGCGTTTGGAAAAAGTGACGCGACATGACCGTCGGGACCGAGGCCGAGGAAAACAATGTCGAGAGCGGGCAAACCGGCAGTGCCGGGAGAAATCACCCGGTTAATTTCGTGGTTGGCTTGCGCCACCGCTTCCGACTGGTCCAACTCGCCACAAAGCCGATGAATTTTATCCGGTTGGATGTTTAGCCGTGAAAAAAGATTTTCATTGGCCAAAGCAAAATTACTTTCTGGATCAGTGGGTGGAACACAGCGCTCGTCGGCCCAAAAAAAATGCACGTCGGAGAGAAATATTTTTTCGGCAATGGCGCGTTCCGCAATTTTCTGGAAAAACAGGCGCGTAATTGTTCCGCCGGATAGCGCAACATTTTGTGCGGGCTTTTTTCGCACTTGCTCAAGCCAAAGCGCCGCCGTGTATTCCGCGAGTTCGACATCACTCGCAAAATTTTTGAGTTCGAAATTGCTCACGTTACGGGATGCGGTTTGCGCCATTTGTGATTGCGTTGCGCCATGAGTTCTTCGGCGGCAACGGGACCCCACGATCCGGCTGAATAAAATTCGCGTTCTGTGAGCGGAACGCCTGTCCACGATTCACGAATCGGATCCATGATGCTCCAGGCTGCTTCAACTTCGTCGCGACGAATAAAAAGTGTCGCATCGCCAGCCAAAACTTCGAGGAGCAGCCGTTCGTACGCTTCGGGTGTGTAAGCGCCGAATTCGGAATCGTAATCAAAATGCATTCGCACCGGACGAATTTCCTGACTGGTGCCGGGAACTTTTCCATTGAAGCGGAGAAAAATTCCTTCGTTCGGTTGCAGCCGAAGTGTGATCGCGTTCGAGTCGAGTCTTGTGCCGCATTGCGCCGCGAACAAAACATTCGGCGTCGGACGAAATTGGATGCGCACTTCGCTCGCGCTCATCGGAAGACTTTTTCCAGTGCGCAAATAAAACGGAACGCCCGACCAACGCCAGTTGTCGATGGCCAAACGCATTCCGACGTAGGTTTCGGTGTTGGAATCGGGTTTCACTTTTACTTCGCTGCGATACGCAA
>JBDSLX010000231.1:0-9595 GCA_039916145.1 Verrucomicrobiota bacterium
GTGCTGACGTTGACTGTTGCGTTGGCAAAAGAATTAAGCGGCGAGGCTGCGGTGGAACGCGCGGCGACAACTTGTTGTGCATCTGAAGCCAACTGCGAAAATGCAAAAGTACAGTCTCAGGAAGAAATTTACGTGCAGGAAACAGAGCGGCGATTTAACGGAAGTATAAATCGTTGTTGCTAGAAAAGCGGGAGAGGACTACCGCAGTCCAGGACGCTTCGCGCGATTTGGTCTTTTAAAGACAGGTCTGAATAATTTAAAAAATGGAACGCATTGGTTTATTTGGCGGCTCGTTTGACCCGGTTCATCTCGGGCATTTGCTCGTGGCGCAAGCGGCGCGGGAGGAATTGAAACTGGATAGAATTTTTTTCGTCCCCGCCGCGCAATCTCCGTTCAAACCAGAGACAAAACCGACATCGGCAGCAGAGCGATTGAAAATGCTGCGGCTCGCACTTGCTGGAAATTCGCGCGCGGAAGTGGACGATCAAGAGATTAAACGTGGCGGAATTTCCTACACGATTGACACCGTGCGCGACTATGCGCGGCGATTCCCGCAGACGAAATTCTTTTATCTCATTGGCGCGGACAACGTCGCGCTGCTGCCGAAATGGCGTGAAGCAAACGAACTCGCACAACTCGCCGAATTTTTAATCATTCCGCGCCCCGGCGAGCGGCAGGTGCAAATCCCCGCGCCATTTCGCGGAGAATTTTTGGTTGGTTTTCCATTGGGCGTTTCATCGTCGCAAATTCGCGCGCGCGTCAAAGCAGGTTTGTCCGTCGAACATCTGGTGCCAGCGACCGTGGCTGAAGCGATCCGAAATAATCACCTTTATCTTTGAGGTCGTTGGGCTATTTTTCCGCTAATGGATTCAAAAAAATTGGCGTCGCTCTGCCGGGATTTGGCCGAGAACAAAAAGGCGGAACACATCGTTGTCCTCGACGTCCGTAAAGTTTCTACCATTACCGATTATTTCGTCATTGCCACCGGCTCAAGCGAACCGCATCTGCGCGCCATTATGAACGAAATTACCGACACACTGCGCGATGATTATGATTTGCGACCAAGAGCGGTTGAAGGCGATTTGCGAACGCCGTGGCAAGTGCTCGATTTTTTCGACGTCATCGTTCACATCATGCGCGAAGACGTCCGCGAAAAATATGACCTCGAAGGTCTGTGGGGCGACGCACCTAAGGTGAAACCAAAAGCCAAATCCAAGCCACGTAAGAAATCAGTTTAGCGGCTCACTATTGACTAACTATTGCCAGGCTCAGGGCCAGAATCCGTCTTCGGGGGGATTTCGTTGCTGGCTTTTACCATTTCATCCAAAATTTTCTTAAAATCATCCAGTCCGGTTGAAGGAATAATGACGTTGTCGCGCCGGCCATTCACATCTTCTGTGATGCGCAGAAAACGTCCCCGTGGATTTTCCTTGAGCGTAAAAATAAAAGTTTTGCGCTCAATTTGGATTTTATCTGTCTTCAATGTGTCTTCGTTGACAGGCGGTCTGGGCGGGCTGGAACTGTATCCCGAATTGTAAGGACGATTGCCGTAAGGCGATGGACGTTCGTTTGAAATCATATTTTCTTTTGCCTCAGCAACCCGATTTCCGGGAAGCATTGAACTCATATTACTGGTTCGTCAGGAACCCAATTTTGTCAACTTCTGAATTTATTGGCGCTGGAAAATCGTGAGGTGGAAACGGAATTAGAAACGCGCCACAAATAGACGAACAGTCCGCCCATTACGAACAAATTCATGGTTTGAGAAACGCCATGCCACACTTTAAAAGAACGATCCGCTAGTCCCCGCCGTTCCACTGACGAGCGCCCGTCATATTTTTTCAGATGAAGAACTCGCAATTTCGGTTGCAGCCAAAAGCCGCCGAATAATCCAAATGAAATAATGATCGTAAGCAAAGCCAGTGTGAGGCGTTCGAGTGCTTTTCCCAAATAAAGCGTTTCCAAAAACAAGTGCAGCAACCCAACCACGCCACAGCAGTGCAACAAAATAAAATAACGGCTGATCACAATTTGGGCGGCAGCGCCGTTGTAGGGTGGCGGCAAAAGCGATTTCATTTCCTGAGAAAAAAACGCCGGCCCGAGTGCAATCGAGAACGAAACGGTCGCACCCAACCAGACGGCGGCATTCAACAACCCGAAAAATCTGAGAAAACCAATCACGGTCGGCATTGTAAAAAAACTTCGTGCTCTGCCAAGCCTCGATTCAGTTTCTTGTAGAAGAGTCTGCCAACCGAATTCAGCGCGAAAAATTCGTCGCAATGAGCGGGCTCGGCGGAAGAGGCGGTGTCATTTTCAAACCGGGCGGCAGCGGCGGCATTTGCGGAAGTTTTTGCACCAATTCACGCCAGGCTTTTCGATCGGTGGGCGACATGTTTTCCCAAAGCTCGGCTTTTTTTAGAAATTGATTTCTCTCGCTCACGTCCATTCGTGCGAACTTGCGAAACGACTCGATACAGTAGCGGCGCTGTTCCGTTGGCAAATTCTGAAAGGTATTCAAGGTTGATTCCATTTGAAGGCGTTCCAATTCGGAGAGGCTGCTTAAAGTTTTTTTCTTCTCTTTCAAATTCAACTCGAAAAAATCCTGGAACCGTTTGCACATCCGCTCGCGTTGTTCGGCGGGCAAGGAACGCCACTGCGCCAGTTCTCTTTCTAAATGTTCACGCGAGGCAGCGGGAAAGGTTTCCAGTAGGTTTGTTTGCTGCTCGAAGGTGCCCGGTTGCAATCGCAGAAAATAGTTTATCGCCATTTCGTTATCTAAAAACTCTTTTTTCTGATTAACGGGAAGCTCGTCCCAGCGGTGCAGGCGATCTTCGACCAAGGCCCGTTTTTCTTCTGGAATGGATGCGAGCCGTTCGCGACGTTCGGCGGGCGCGGCGCTCATCAAAGGCACGAGATGCCAACGCAACTCAGTGACACCGAGCCGCAGTTCGCGTTCTTCGGGGGCCATTCGTTCGTATTCTTTGAGTTTGGCCTGCAAAACTTTTTTTTGTTCAGGCGATTTTTCGGCCAGCAACCGTTCGCGTTCCTCGGACGGCATCGACAACAATTCGCGGAAATATTCAATCGGCGGTTTTACAATGGGCAACCCTGGCGGCAGCAACGACGGGGCGTCAGGTTTTGGTTGAGCATCGGCCTTGTTCTCCGCGCCGAGCGGAAACGCCCCAACTATTGCCGTGAGAAAAATTCCGCACGCAACGAAGCGTCCGATCTTAAAAATATTTAGCCAGGCGCGCATGGACTATTGCAAGGCGGCGAGGAGTTCGTTATCAACCGGCGGTTGGCTCAAGCGAGTAATGGCATCGAAATCCTGAAGCCACTGTTGCGGCACGTTCGCCGCACTGGAAATAGCTACTATTCCCTTGGCAATCTGGGTCCGATTGTATTGCTGAACCGATAAAACTCCGCCGCAAATTAATAAACTCGCGACGGCGATTCGCGGCAGCCAATTGAATTTGAGCCAATGAAAAACTCCGCGCTCGTGGCGCGCTCTTAATTCCGCATCGCGCTCCACCGCCTGCAAAACTCGCGTCGTAAAATTAGTCGCCACGGGAGCGTCCGACAAATTTCCCAGCAACTGCCTCAAGCCAAATTCCTCCTCCCATTGGCTCCGCGCAGCAGGGTGCGCCGCCAGATAGAGGTTCAGCGCCGCGTCTTCCTGCGCCGTCAGCTTTCGCCGCCAGTTTGTTTCTTTCAATTTATCGAACTCGATTTCGTTCATGTTTGCTCTCCTGTGTTAAAACCCGATCTTGATCTAAAGTTGCTCTCATTTTTCGACACTTTTCCACACACCGCTTCTCAGATAGGGCTTGAGCTTTTCCTTCAAGGTTTCGCGTCCGCGATGGATCACCGATTTCGTCGCCGAAAGTGAGCAGCCGAGCACTTCGGCGATGTCTTCGTAGGACAATTCCTCCTGCCGACACAGCAAAATGGCAGTGCGTTGGTTTTCGGGCAATTCGTCCAGAGCCTGTTGAAGTTTCTGTTCCAATTCGCTCTGCAAAACATTCTCTGTCGGCGAAAAGGTTTTCACATCCTCAAATTGCCGAATCGGCTGATCGTCATATTCGGTTTGTGAGGCTTCCAACGATTCAGCGGGGTGTCGTGAGCGACGCCGGATTTCATTCAGGCAAAGATTGCGCGCGATGGTGAAAAGCCACGTGGAAAACTTCGCCGTTGCCTGGTAGCGGTGCGCCGATTTAAAAACCTGCACGAACACATTCTGGGCAAGGTCTTCCGCTTCGGTCAGATCACGGAGCGTGCGGCAAATGACATTGATGACCGGTTGTTTGTATTTCTCGACCAATTCCTCGAAGGCACGCATGTCCCCGCGCTTGACGCGCAGCATCAAGGCCGCATCTGGTTCCAGGTCAGTCGCCATTCAGGATTACTTTAGTTAAAACCGGATGCGCCACAAGGTTGCGCCGTTTCTTAATCTGACTCGTAATCTTACTCTTAATCTCCGCAAAATAGATTAAGAGTAAGATTACGATTAAGATTAAGGGTGGAGACTCGCGCTTCTTGCTTCGATTTCTCACACCCGCTAAGTTCCGTTTTGGAATGCCGACACTGTTGGAAAAAATCGAGACAAACGCCGCCGGAAGATTGGTTTTGCCCGAAGGCCGCAAACCCGCCGAAGAACTTCCTCGCTACAAAAATTTTCTCAAAATCGAAACTCATCGGCTGAAAATTCTCCACCGCGCCGGAGCCAGTGGCCGCGAAGTTTGCCAGGCGCGCTCCGCCATTTTAGATGTTTCGCTCCGCTACATTTTAGAAGCCGTCGAAAACAGCTTGCCGCAATCTCCCCCAGCAAAAACTCCGACCTTCGCCCTCGTGGCGCTCGGTGGATACGGTCGCGCGGAACTCAATCCGCACAGCGACATTGACATCATGTTTCTGCACGATGGCGATCTGGTTTCGCGCGGAAAAGTGCATCCAACCTTGACCGCATTGACAGACGGATTGCTTTATACGCTCTGGGACATTGGACTGAAAGTTGGCCATTCCGTGCGCACCATTGATGACTGCGTGAAAGTGGCGAACACCGACATGCAATCGAAAACTTCGCTCATTGAAGCGAGGCTGATCACTGGGAGCCAAGAACTTTTTCAGAAATTTCAAAAAACGGTTTTGGCGAAATGTGTCGCGGGACATGAAAGCGAATACATCGCGGCACGAGTGCAGGACCAGGCCGCGCGCCGCGAAAAATTTGGCAACTCCGCGCTCATGCAGGAGCCGAACATCAAAAACGGTTGCGGCGGTTTGCGGGATTATCAAAATCTAATTTGGATGACGTTTTTTAAATATCGCACCCGGTCGCTTACGGAATTGCGGGAAAAGGAAATGATCAGCATCAGCGAACGCAAGCAACTCCGGGCCGCTTATGACTTTTTGCTGCGCGTCCGCAACGAAGTTCATTATCACCTTGCCCGGCCTGTCGATATACTGACCAGAAGTATTCAGCCCGCCGTCGCACACAATCTCGGCTATCGCGATCGCTCGGCCAGCCAGCGCATCGAAGATTTCATGCGCGATTTTTACACGCATTCGCGCAACATTGATTTAATCACGCGGAGCGTGGAACAACGGCTGGCGCTTTTACCGAGGCAAAGTCTTATCCCGTCCTTTCGTCGGATGTTGCAAACGCAGACCAACCGCATGCGCCAGCAAATTGTCGATGGCTTTAAAGTTCTCGACGGCGAAATTCACGCACTCACTCCCCACGTTTTTCGAGACCGACCCAAACGGCTCATGCGCGTTTTTCTTTACGCGCAACAACGCGGAGTAAAACTTCATCCCGATTTGGCACAGCTCATTCGCAATCAACTTCCCCTTGTAGACAATTCGTTTCTGCGCGACGCGCACGTGCGCGAAAGTTTTTTGGAAATTCTGGATCAACGCGGCGTCGTTGCGCCCATTCTCCGCGCCATGCACGATGTCGGTTTGCTTGGAAAATTTTTGCCGGAATTCGGCCGGTTGACCTGCCTCGTGCAACACGAATTTTATCATCAATACACTACCGACGAACACACGCTGGTTTGCGTTGAAAAACTCGACCGGATTTGGAATGCAAAAGCGTTGCCATTTGAAACTTACTCCGAAATTTTTCAGGGTGTGGAGCGCCCGTTTGTTCTTTATCTAGCGTTGCTTCTTCACGATTCCGGCAAAGCGGCGCGCTCTGGAAAACACGAGGAGGTCGGCAGCCAGCTTGCCTTGCGCGTCGCCCGGCGGCTTGGCCTCGACGGCGCGACCACTCACACGTTGAGTTTGATTATTGAACACCACCTCACGATGGCGCAGGTCTCTCAACGGCGTGACCTGGACGATCCAACCGTTATCCGAAATTTCGCGCGGCAAATTCAAACTGCGGAAAATCTGGTGCTGCTCACCTTGCACACTTTTGCCGATTCGATGGGCACGAGCGACCAGCTTTGGAACGGTTTCAAAGATTCGTTGCTCTGGACGCTATTTCACAAAACGCGTCAGGTCCTCAGTGGCGGGACGGATTTTATTCGCGCGGAAGAAAGGCAACGCGAATTGCTCGCCGATGAAGTGCAACGACTCATGCCGCCAAGTTTCAGCTACGAAGAAGTTCAGGCGCACTTCGCTAATCTCCCGTCGCGCTATTTTCAAATCAACAATGCGCAGGAAATTCTGGCAGATTTGACCCAGGCGCATCGTTTCATGCAGCAGCAGTTGTCCGAAAATGAAGAGGCGCTCTCACCCGTCGTGGCGTGGCACAACGAACCGGATCGCGGCTACACGACCGTGCATGTTTGCACCTGGGATCGCGCCGGGTTGTTTAGCAAAATTGCCGGCTCACTCACCGCGGCGGGCTTGAACATTCTCAGCGCCGAGATCATCACGCGCGGCGACGGAATCATTCTCGATACTTTTTTCGTAACCGACGCGGAAACGGGCTTGCTCGCCAAACGTGAAGAACGCGAAAAATTTGAAAATCTTCTGAACAAAATTCTCACCGGCGAAGAAATTGACCTCGCCGAATTGATTGCGCAGCGAAACCAAGCCAGCCCCTACAAATTTTTTGAAGGTGAACGGATGCCGACCGTAATTTATTTTGACAATGAAACTTCCGAAACCCGCACCATCCTTCAGGTGGAAACCGAAGACCGCGTCGGTTTGCTCTACGCCATTTCTCAGGTCTTGAACGATCTCGATCTGGATATTTATGTGGCAAAAATCTCCACGGAAAAAGGCGCGGCCATCGACAGTTTTTACATCGCCGAAGAAGACGGCAGCAAAATCACCATGCCCGAACGGCAACGGGCCATTGATAAAAAATTAAGGAGCGCCATTCATCGACTGAAGTAGTTGGCAAAGGCCACCACGACGAACTTTGCCTTTTCTCTTCGTTTGGTGAACCGTAATCTGAAATATGAAGCATTCGGGAAAAGCATCACAGGCGGCCATTAGATTAATTATCGCCTCATTCATTCTGCTGGCCGCAATTCTCACGGCGGCATTGATCGCAAAATTTCCTGGCGGCATCGTCATTGCACTCGCTTCCGCCCTCGTCCTGGTCTGGATTTTATTCACGCTCTTTACCTTATATTTTTTCCGCGACCCGACCGCCAACGTGCCGAGCGGAAAAAATCTTGTCGTATCGCCCGCACATGGAACCGTCGATGTCATTGACGAAATTTCTGAAAACGAATTCCTGGGCGGCAAATGCAAGCGAGTTTCCATTTTCCTGAATGTCTTCAATGTTCACGTCCAACAGGCGCCCGTCGCTGCCAAGGTTACGTTTCTCAAACACACTGCCGGTTTGTTTCTCAATGCGATGAAAACTGATTCCGCCACCCACAACGAAAATGTTTTGATTGGTCTGGTGTCTTTGGAAAACCCATCGGAAAAAATCGGCGTGCGCCTGATTGCGGGACTGATTGCGCGCCGCATTATTCCGTGGGTTGTCGTGGGCGATGAGATCGCAGCGGGCGAGCGGATCAGCCTGGTTCAATTCGGCTCGCGGGCGGATCTTTACTTGCCACTGCATTACAACATTCGCGCAAAAATTGGGGATAAAGTCGTCGGTGGTGAGACCATCGTCGCCACCAAGGAATAACTTATGGCCACACCTGACTCCGTTGCACCGCAAGACAAACTAAAAATTTATTTCCTGCCTAACCTGATGACGGCCGGAAATCTTTTTTGCGGCTTTCTGGCGATGACAAAAATCGTGGAAGCCGACCCGGTGGGGCCTGATTTCACCACCCACATTCGCCACGCGCTTTTTTTAATCTTGCTCGCCTGCATTTTCGATTTGCTGGACGGACGTGTTGCCCGAATGGGCGGATCGGAAAGTCCGTTTGGGCGGGAATTCGATTCTTTGGCCGACATTATTTCGTTCGGCGCGGCCCCCGCTTTCCTGGTGCATCGAATCGTGCTCGATGGCGTCTTCGTTAACTACCCGCAGTTCGGTTGGTTCATTGCGTCAATTTATTTGATTTGCGGCGCGTTCCGACTGGCGCGCTTTAATTGCCTGGCCACGATGCCCGGCGGCGCGGGCGGTGGCGGCACTGAATTCCTCGGCTTTCCTATTCCGGCGGCAGCGGGACTGGTTGCATCGCTCACCTTGTTTTTGATTTGGCTCGAAGACAAAAATTTCTCCACCGGAAACTGGCGTTATGTTCTACCCGTCCTGATGGTGTTCCTCTCCTTGATGATGGTGAGCCAGGTGAAATATCCGACGTTCAAGAAACTGGATTTCCGGGCAAAGCGATCCTTTCCAAAAATGCTCATCGCCGTGCTGCTCATCGGCGCATTTATTATTCTTTGGGATAAAATTCTGCACTTCGTTTTGCCGATGCTTTTTACGGCCTACCTGCTTTATGGGTTCGTTCGCCCGCGCATTTCCCGGAAAATGCTACGTAATATTGAAGATGAAGATAACGATGATGAAGAAACTCTTCCTTCTACGACTGTCTGAGCCATGTTCGATCTGCATCCCAATGCGCTGGCAGCCTTAACCGGGTTTATCAGCGGCATTCTTCTGTCCATCCCAGTCGGCCCAATAAATCTCACCATTATCAACGAGGGCGCACGGCGCGGATTCATCTGGGCAAGCCTGATTGCGCTCGGCGCGATTTCGGCAGACCTCATTTACTGCACCTTGGCCTTCACTGGCTTTGCTTCTTTCTTTCAAAAGGGCCTCGTGAAAGCGGCGATGGAGTTAACCAGCTTTGTTTTCCTGCTTTATCTGGGCGTGAGGTTTTTGAAAGCAAAGTCGATTGTGGCCACTAACAAAATTGAGGAGCGTATCGAAGAAAAACTGCATCCGCACTCCGCTTTCATGATCGGATTCGTGCGCGTGATCGGCAATCCCGGCATCCTTTTGTTTTGGATAATTCTGGCGGCGAATTTTATCTCGCGGGAATGGGTGGAACCGGATGGCCCGGCGAAATTCTCGTGCGTCTTCGGCGTCGCGATGGGGGCGGGTCTTTGGTTTCTAAGTTTGAGTTACGCGGTATCGCGGGGACATAAAAAGTTTACCGATAAAACTTTGTTGCGGCTGGAACACTTTTCAGGAATCGGCTTGATAACATTGGCGTTGATTCACGGC
>JBDSLX010000232.1:0-13516 GCA_039916145.1 Verrucomicrobiota bacterium
AATTTGCCTTACGACCAATTCGTCGCGCAGCTTGTGAATCCCACGGCGGACTCCGAAGGTTTCAGCAAAGGAATTATCTGGCGCGGTGTCGTCAATGCGAGCCAGACGCCGCAGATGCAGGCCGCGCAAAATATTTCGCAGGTGTTCATGGGGCTGAATCTCAAGTGCGCCTCGTGCCACGACAGTTTTGTGAACGACTGGCAATTGTCCGAGGCTTACGCGCTCGCGAATGTGTATGCCGATGCGCCGTTGGAAATTGCCGAGTGCGACAAGCCCACTGGAAAAAAAGCGACCACGAAATTTCTTTATCCTGAATTTGGCGAAATCAATCCCGACGCCGACAAAGCGACACGACTCAAGCAATTGGCCGAGTGCGTGACCGGCGGAAAAAATGGCCGCTTCCCCCGCACGCTCGTCAATCGCTTGTGGGGGAAATTTTTCGGACGCGCGCTCGTCGAGCCGGTCGATGACATGGAGCAAGCCGCGTGGAATTCCGATTTGCTCGATTGGCTCGCCGAAGATTTTGTCGCGCACAACTACGACGTGAAACATCTCCTCTTACAGATTGTTACTTCGCGCGCCTATCAATTGCCCGCCGTGAATGTCGGCGAGGATTTGAAAAATTACGTTTTTCGCGGCCCGTCCGTGCGCCGCATGACCGCAGAACAATTTCGTGACGCGCTCACGTCGTTGGCCGGCATCGGTTATTCGGCTCCCGCCAGTGCCGAACTGGAATTGAGCGACGCCGTGAAAAATAAATTCGCGCTGCCAATCATCCCAAAATGGATTTGGAACAACCTGCGCGCCGCTGAGAGCACGAAACCGGAATACGTTTATTTCCGAAAAAAAGTCTCATTCAAAGTTTTGCCCAAAGACGCGACCGTTCTGATTACCGCCGACAATAATTTCACGTTGTTCGTGAACGGAAACAAACTCGGCGCGGGCGGCGCGTTCAAAGAAGCATTTCGTTTTGATCCGCGCCCGTTTTTGAAGGTGGGTGAAAATATTTTCGCCGTCGAAGTGGTGAATCTGGCCACGGATAACAGTGCTCCCGATGCGAAGAAAACCGGTGGCGATAATCCCGCAGGATTTTTATTTTATGCGCGCGTTCGCCAGATGGAAAACGGCGTCGAGCGCACGAACGATTTTATCTCCGATAAATCGTGGCTGGTCAGCGGCGCGAGCAGCCAGAAGGAATCGGGTTGGGAGAAATTGGAATTTTCCGACGCAAGTTGGAGCGTATCGAGCGAACTGGGAGAAATGACGATGTCGCCGTGGAAGATGGAAAAAAATTATGCAGTGACCCAATTGGCAGCGGGTTATCCCGGAACCTTCCGTTCATCCGTCGCGTTTTCTGATCCGCTCATGGCCGCGCTCGGTCGCCCGAATCGCGACCAGGTCGTGACCAGTCGCGATGCGGCGGCGACGATGTTGCAAGCTTTGGAAATGACGAACGGCGAAACGCTCGCGGATATTTTGCGGCGCGGCGGGGACAGTCTGGCAAAAGAATTAAATGCGAATCGAAATTTGATTCCAAAAATTTACGAACAAGCGCTCGGACGGAAACCTTCCGCCGCCGAAAATAAATTAAGCGAAGAAGTCGTCGGCCAGCCCGTCAAAAAAGAAGGCGTGGAAGATTTTCTCTGGGCCATCACAATGCAACCGGAGTTTCAATTGATTTATTGAAATGATTCTCAAACGAAATTCCGATAGCACAGAATTTTCGGCGAGATCGGAGCGCAGGCGTCTCGCCTGCGTGTTTCTATTCCGTCCGATTCACCCACTCGCAGGCGAGACGCCTGCGCTCCGATTTTAATTTCGTCCCATCCTTCAACCAGCATCCAATACGCTTGTTGCGTGGGGCATCAATTCCAATTTAGAACGTCACGGGCAGGCGCTTTACGCGATAGTAGCCCTGTGCGGCAGACACCGTCGGCACCGTGGCCTTGAAATTACCGCCCCCCAGCGACGTGATCGTGGCGGCCACATTTCCGTATGGCCCGGTCACGGCGGACGCGCTATCCACGCCGAAGTTCCCAATGGCATCAGTCGCGCCAGCCGCGAAGAAAATATCCACGGTGCCACCCGTGGGCAGCGTGGCGGAGGTAATCAACGGCGTAATCGCGACGATGACTTGCAGGTCGTCCGAATAAATGTAGCCCATGCCCAAATCCTGTCGCAGGCCAACGTAGTTGATGGAGACGGGCGTCGCGCGATCACTCACGGAAACAAAAGGATCGGCCTCGGTAGTGGCGTTGACCCAGAGGGTGCTCTTCGCGGCCGCAACGTCGTAACGGGTCACAATCGTGTAAGGCCCGCCCAGAATAGGAATGGCGACATTGGTGTTTGGCTGCACGACACCGGCGAGATCGTTGAGTCCAAGATTGAAATTCCCGTCCGGGGCGGAGTTCGTCAAAGTCGCCACGTCCGCGACCTGAATAGAAGTCGAGCTTGCGGTCTGGCTGAGGTTTAAGAAACCGCCCGTGGAATTGGTCGCGAGTTCCGCGCCGACGTCGATCCACGTAACAGTACATTTGGTGTAGAGAACCGCGCGACTGGCGGGTGTGTAAGGTCCGCCCGCCAACAGAGCCGCGCCATCGTCGGCGTTGGATTTGGGTCGGATGTAAGCCGCTCCATTTTGCGTGCTAAAATTCACCGCGCCTGCGGCAACGCTGCGTCGCGCCCAGAGATTTGCGGAACCAGGGAACAGACCAATCTGCGCCGCAGGATAATCAAAGTGATCGTTGAACACGACGTTTGGCGCGGCGAGCACCATCACAGCGAAGGAAACCGACGTAGAGTTTCCTTCCGGGTCGTTCACGCTGATTTTCACCACGCCCACGCCGTTCGCGCCGTTGACCGGCGTGACGGTCACGGTGCGGTTTGTGCCACTGGCGTCTGAGCCAAAAGTGACGTCGGAAAGGATCGCCGTGCTGTAAGCGGCCACTTCACCCGTGACGACCAGATTAGTGGCGGGCGTTTCGGTGTCGCTGGTGGTGAAGGACACAGTGACCGGCGTGTTCAACGGCGTATTGGTCGGCGCGGGCGTGGACACGATGGGCGCAAAATTAAGTGGGAGCACTGTTACAGTGAACAGCCGGTCCGCAGTGTTGCCGCTGCTGTCGGTGACGGTGACGGTGATCGTCGCTGTTCCGGCGGCGGCACCGATGACATACACAGTGCGATTTGCGCCCGTGCCTTCAAAGAAAACATTGGCTGACGGCACGATGGCTTCGTTCGATGAGGTGGCGACTGGAGCCAAAGCGTTGGGACCGTCTTCAACATCTCCGACCGTGAAGGAGTTGGTGGCCGAATTCTGCGTGGCGGTTGTAGTGAGGTTTGAAATCGAACTGATAGTCGGCGGCAAACCGGAAATGATGGAGGTGAATTCCAGCGCGGTGGAGTTCAGGGTGATGCGCGTGCCATTGTTGTCATTGGTCAGGTCGTTAACGGTGGCAAGAACGAGAAAGATTTTGCCGTTGATGATGGCGTCGCCCCACGGCGGCGGGATCGCGACGATTGCATTCTGGCTTGCCGCATTGGGCGATATAAAATCGGCGCGCACCGTGGCTGTCAGTGCGCCCGAAGTAAGCAAGCCGTTGCCATTGGTCTCATTGGCCTGCGCGCCGTTCCATGTCAGGACCGGTGAAGTGAAGCCTGGATAATCCTGGTTCAAGGTCCACACCTGCACATGCTGCCGCCGGTTGTTGGTGAAAGTGGAGAATTTCAACTTCAGCAACGCATTCGTGTTTGGCGTTTGCCCGGCGAAGTCAAATTTGAAATACGACTTGCGCGCCGAGCTGAAAGGCGACGCCCCGTATTTAACAAAGAGATAATTCGTGGAGGTTTCGTTTAGATCAAGGGCGGCTTGCGTGCCGCCTTGAATAAAGGCTTCGATACTATTGGGCAAGGTGACTTGTGCAGTGACGGGGAGGGTGGTCAGAAGGCCGGCGACCACCAAGGTTTGAAGCCAATGTTGAGTTTTCATATTTTTCAAGGGTGTGGGTTTAGGATTTGATCGAATGGTAAAAAGGTTTTGCGTGAAATCTAATAAGTTCCCTTTGCGCCCGCTCTTTTCGCGGCGACGTGTTGGTCGAAATATAGATAGTTCCGCGTCTTACCATGGACGGGCGTAGGCGGAATTTCGGCCGCCCAACCGACATTGGGACAGCCCAACTGATCGAGATCCGCCACCATCCATACACCCGACGGCGAAGCTGCGGCAATTACGTCCGCGATTTTTCGCGGCGGGGCCATCGGCGTGGGTTGATTCGGCGCGTAGCCGAATGGATAAAAAGTGAGGTTCGTGCTGTAGCCCGGCGAATAAAGTCCGTAGCAGGTTCTCTCCTCCATCGCCTCCGAGACCGGGGGATTGAAACGCTCAAACGACGGACAGAAAAATACCCGGGCCAGGTTGGTCTTTGCGGTCGAAGGCGAGGGCAGCCCGAGGTAAGTGCAGATGTAATAAGCGAGTTCGTATTTCCAACGCGAAGCTTCGGAGTAGCCCGGACGTTGGCCGAAATAAAGCCCGTAGATCGTGCCGGGACCGGGCGGGAGAATATCCTTGTTGTCGTCCGCAAACATCTGCACCGCCATGCCGGTTTGTTTGAGATTGGAAACGCAATTGATCTGATGCGCCCTGGCCTTGGCCTTGGCCAGCGCGGGCAGGAGCAGCGCGGCAAGAATAGCGATGATCGCAATCACCACCAGAAGTTCGATCAAGGTGAATGCAGTCCGGGACTGGACACGAGCTTTTGGGTTGGGTGCGAGCGCGGCTTTGGGGGATTGCATCGCCCCCAGTTATATCGGAAACCGAAGATCACGCATATAAAAAACCTCCCGCCGGAATCCGCGTTTGACGGTGCGGCGGAGCCGCGGCAAAAGGAGCGCAGGCGTCTCGCCTGCGTATTTTCATTCCGTCCGTTTCCCACTTGCAGGCGAGACGCCTGCGCTCCCCTGTTGGCGACCAGATAAATGCCCTGACATTCAAAGAAATTCCCGTAAGGTTACTGCCATGAACAGCCTCACTGAACTGACCGAAAAAGCACTGACTTTGCCGAAGGCACAGCTATGAATTTCTCATCTCAATTCAACCGCCGCGAATTTTTGAAAACCGCCAGCGCCGCCACGCTTGGCGCGTTGGCCGCTGGTTATCCGACGCGACTCATCGGCGCGGAAGCTGCCGAGGAAAAAATCCAGCCTACCGCAGACACGGTCATCGTGCTTTGGATGGCGGGTGGAATGGCGCATACGGAAATGTTCGATCCGAAACGTTACGCGCCGTACGAAAAAGGAATCGCGTCGGAGAAAGTTTTATCCACGTTTCCGCAGATTGATACGGCGGTGGACAATATAAAAATTTCCGCTGGCCTGGAAAAAATCGCGGCGGTGATGGATCGCGCCACGTTGATTCGCAGTTATGTCGCGGGCGATCTCGGACTGATTTTACATTCGCGTCATCAATATCATTGGCACACTGGTTACGCGCCGCCGCAAACCGTCGCCGCGCCGCACATCGGAGCGGTCATCGCACGCACACTGGGTCCGAGAAATCCGGCGATGCCCGCGTTCGTGGATATCGGCCAGCGTTTTGATCAAGGCGAAGGCGAAGAGTTGCGGGCGTTCCACACGGCGGGATTTCTCGGACGCGAACACGGCCCCTTCATCATCACCAATCCCGAAGAAGCCGTGCGCGCCGTGCGTCCACCGGCAGGCATGAGTCCTTCGCGTTTTGAAAGCCGCCAAAAATATTACAAAAAATTTCTGGAGAAAAGTCCGGTGGGAATGTTCGGCAGCGATTATCAAAAAGAATCATTGGTGCGTTCCTTCGACAATGCGGATCGCCTCTTGAGTTCCGATGCGGCGAAGGCGTTCGATCTTTCGCTGGAGCCGAAAGAAAGTTACGCCAAATATAATACGGGACGATTCGGACTGAGTTGTTTGTTGGCGCGGCGGTTGACGGAATCGGGCGCGCGGTTTATCGAATTGACGACGGAATTTCTCCCATTTTCATTTTGGGACACGCACGAGAATGGCCACACGCGCACGGCGGATTTGAAAAAAGCGGTGGACGCGCCCATCGCGCAACTCGTGCTCGATCTGGAAGCGCGCGGTTTGCTCGACCGCACGCTCATCGTGCTGGCGAGCGAGTTCAGCCGCGACGCGTTGATCGAAGGCCGACCCGACAAGCCGGTGAAAGATTCGGTGGATCAACCGGCGGTCATCGACGACATGAAATTTTATGGAATGCACCGCCACTTCACCGGCGCAGGAAACGTACTCTGTTTCGGCGGCGGTTTGAAAAAGGGATTTCTCTGGGGCAAGACCGCCGAGGAACGTCCGTGCAAAGCGATTGAGAATCCTGTCGTGATTCAGGATTTGCACGCGACAATTTACCGCGCGATGGGTATCTCGCCGAGGCTGGCTTACGAAGTGGAGAAGCGCCCGTTCTACGTGACGCATGATGGAAAAGGAAAACCGATCATGGAATTGTTCGCGTGAATCTCTAGTTTGGGCAACGCTATGAACTATTCAACCTGTAGTCTGAACTCTCCGGAAAATGGTAGAGACCGCGCAGGGCTTAATTTGATTATTTTATTGTTCGCCCTCTTGTCGATGACCGGGAGCGCCAACGCGCAAAGCATTGACCGGGTCAATGGAACACTCATCACCTTTACGCCCGACGGCGCCTGGAGCTGGTTTCAGGATGAGAGAGTGATGGTGGTGAATGGAAAGATTTTAATGGGCACTGTGGCCTCGCAAACTCAAGGAAATCTTCCCATCGCTAATTTTACCCGGAATCCGGGAGATATTATTGCGACCACATTTGATCCTGCCACTGGAAAACGTTTCCACTTCGAACTGCACGACCAACTCGAATACGACGACCACAATGCTCCGGGGTTCGTGCGCAGACCTGATGGACGTATCGTCACGGCATATTCCAAACACACGACGGGCAATTTTATTTATTTTCGCACCACCGTGAATCCAGACGATTCGACTTCGTGGGGAGCAGAAACTACGTTCACTCGCACCGATCCCGATGCGACCGGCGGCAACGACGTCACTTACAACAATCTGCACTATCTCCCGACCGAGGGAACGGGACAGGGTCGTATTTATGATTTTTTTCGCAGTCGAACCGCGATCAGTTGGGATCGGCACTGCATTTTCTCCGACGATCTGGGGCAAACGTGGAATTACGGAGGCCGTTTGACCGGCCAGAGTAATGTTACCGTGCGTCCCTACATCAAGTATGCCGATAACGGCAACAATCGCATTTACTTCCTCACCACGGAGAACAATGGCGGGCCGAGCGTTTGGTCTGGTTACATTGAAGCGGGAAAAGTTTATCGGATGAACGGCACGGTATCGGACGCCAATTTATTTGATAACACGGCCCCGTCGGTGAACAACCTGACTTCGGTGTTGTTAAGCGGGACTGTCATGAACGGCGCTTCCATGCAGGCTCTTTGGAGTTCAGATCTCGCGCTGGATGCCAGTGGAAACCCCATCGCGACTTTTCGCGCCAACGCCAATGGCAACGGGAATGACCGGCGGCATATGTATGCGCGATGGACGGGGACACAATGGTTTGTCGTTCAGGCCGCTTTCGCCGGTGCGGTTCCTGCGGGAATCACCGGGACCACCAGTCTCGACGTTCTCGATCCGAATGATCCTTCAATTATTTATTTTTCTGCCAATGTAGATCCCGCAGCAAACACGCCCATCCTCAGCGCGGCGGATGGTTTGCAACATTTTGAAATGTTTCGCGGACAGACGACCAACGGCGGGACTAACTGGACTTACGCCCAACTGACAAGCAATTCGTCCTGCGACAATTTTCGTCCGACGGCGGTCAAATGGGACGCGCAACACAGCGCGGTTTTTTGGCTGCGCGGGAAGCTCAATACCTGGACCGATTACGATGTGGCGATTGTGGGAATGATTTTTCAAAATGAAATTCAAGACCCGTTGACTTACGTCGATGCGACTCCCGCCAATACTTTGCGCGCGGATGGTCTGGCGTTCACGCCGACGAGCGGAACGAACGATGGTCCGGGCGGCGACAACCAATGGCACTGGCGAACCGATGCGGCATTGGGAAATGCGGGAACACTTTTTACAGTCGGCGAATTGACTCCGTTCGTCGAAGACGCGCCCGTTCTCAAGACAACTATTTCTGGACTCACTGCGGGAACTTACGATTTGTTCGCGCTCTATTGGTCCCCGGTGAACGCAGATTGGCGTTTGCAAGCGGCGTTGGATTACGACGGCGATGGCTCTGTTTCCAACGAGCAGATGAACGCGTTTGAACGGATTGGAACACAGGCTTCGCACATCAACGAATTCACGGGAACCGTTCTCACGGAGCAATCCACCAATCGGCTTTATCGCGGGTATGTCGGACGGAAAACCATTGCGGCGGGTGAATTGTTGGACGTTTTCGTTGATAATTTGCCGCTTGCCACCGCGACTTCCTCCGGCACGAGAACCTGGTATGACGGCATCGCTTATCGCAGCGTGATTTCTCCACCGGCCATTACGTCGCATCCGGTGAGCCGCGCGAATGTGTTTGGAACGACCGCAAATTTTTCCGTGGTGGCGACCGGGGCGGCGCCGCTGGTTTACCAATGGAAAAAGAACAACGTAAATATTTTCGATGGCGGAAATATTTCCGGCGCGACGAGCGCGACTTTGAGTTTGGCAAACGTGGCGGCAGGCGATGCGGCCAATTACAGCGTGGTGATAACAAATTCTCTGGGGACGATCACCAGTTCCGCCGCGACCTTGACGGTGGTGTCGGGTTTGCCTTCCGTCACGTCTCAACCCTCCAGCCGCACGAACAACGCGGGCACGATTGCCACATTTTCCATTTCGGCAACTGGAAGCGACCCGTTGAATTATCAATGGCGAAAAAATAGTTTGCTGATTTCAGACGGCGGAAATATTTCCGGCGCGACTTCGACGACGCTGATGATTGCCAATGTCCTCGCGGCAGACGCAGGAACTTACAGCGTCGTTGTCACCAACAGCCTCGGTTCGACCAATAGTTTGAACGCGACGCTCACCGTGATCGATCCGGTGATTGATACTCAACCGTTGAGCCGCGCGAATGCTCCCGGCACGACTGCAACTTTCTCTGTCGTCGCTGCTGGCACCGCGCCCATTTCGTATCAATGGCGAAAGGACAACGTAGATTTGAGCAACGCGGGAAATGTTTCGGGCGCAACCTCATCGACATTGACGCTCAACAATGTTTCGCCCGGCGACGCGGCCAATTATGCCGTCGTGGTCAGCAACTTTTTCGGCAGCGTGACGAGTTCGCCCGCGATGCTGATCCTGATTGATCCGCCCGGCATCGTGACCCAGCCGCAAAGCCTGACGAATCACGCCGGGACTGTCGCAACTTTCTCTGTCGTTGCGAGCGGCACGGCTCCGCTGAATTACCAATGGCGTTTTAATGGAAACGATTTGACGGACGCCAATGGCACGTCCTACACCCGCAACGGCGCGCTCCCCAGTCACGCGGGAGATTACACCGTCGTCGTGGTTAACGCTGCGGGATCGATCAGCAGTTCAATCGCGACGCTGTCCGTCACCGGTTCCGTCCAAACCGTGACGCTCACGAACCTCTGGAATATTCGCGCGGGTTCACGGCCTTACGTCACCACGGCAAATACCGAACGGGGCCTCGCTTTGAATCCGGTGAGCAATCACACGTTGCTCGTCAGCCGTTCGTCACAAATCAGCGGCAGCCTCGGTCTTTTTATTTTGGATTCCGAAACGGGAAATGAATTAGGGACCATGAACGTCACAGGAATCAACGGCGGCACCTTCAAGCTGAGCAAAATCGGGGTGACGGAGGACGGCGTGATTTACGCGGCGAATTTGACCACCGGCAGTCCCGGCACACCGTTTGTCATTTATCGCTGGGCCAACGAAAGCAGCGCACCGACCGTGGCGTACTCCGGTCCGGGCGGAAACACCGCGCGTTGGGGCGACACTTTTGATCTGCGAGGAGCGGGAACCAATACGCAAATCATTGTCGCCGCAGCGGCCTTTACGTCTCCGGCCACCAACGCCGTCATTTTCACCACGACCAACGGAACAAACTTTGCCGCGACGATTATCAATCCTTCGCCCGCGATTTTTTCCGGTGAATTTTCGCGCGGACTTTCCTTCGGCGCGGGCAACACGTTTTTCTCCAAGCACAACAGCACCATTTCTGCCTCGCAATACAGCTTCGACCTCGCCACCGGCACGGCGACATTGATTGCTGGCATTGATTTGGACACCACGATGATCGCCACCGGACTCGACCTGACAAAAAATCTTTTGGCGGGCGTCCTCGATGACAACAGCACGATCAACGCAAACCATCGCCTCAATGTTTACAACGTTTCCGATTTCGACGCGCCGATGTTAGTGGGCGATTTCACTTTCCCGCCGAACTTCCCGGAAGCAAACACCAATAACAGCGGCAACGGCAATTTTCTCGCGAGCGTGGACACTGACGGCACCCGCATCGTCGCGCTCGACACGCAAAACGGCATCGTCGCGCTGAAAATAATTTTGATTTCCGCGCCGGCCATTTCGATGCAACCACAGAGCCGGACGAAAAACGCCGGAACGACCGCGACTTTCACGGTTTCGGCGACGGGAACCGCGCCCCTGAATTACCAGTGGAAAAAGAACAACTTAAATATTTTAGACGGGGGAAATATTTCCGGCGCGACGTCGGCGACGTTGACGTTGAGCAATGTTTCGTCGAGCGACGCGGCGGATTACACGGTAACGATTAGCAATGCCGGTGGTTCGTTGGACAGTTCTGCGGCGACATTGACGCTAATTGTTCCTCAAGCGCATTTCGATTCCGCGCAGGTTTTACCAGACGGACGATTTCAACTGGTGGCCAGCGGCGGGACGAATTTTGCCTACACCATTGAAGCTTCCACCAATCTGGTGAACTGGCTGCCGTTGACAAATATTTTCAATCAAACCGGGACGTTTGAATTTACCGACGACGCGGCGACCAATCATCCCTATCGTTTCTACCGCGCTCGATGACCTTCATTGAAAAAATGTTTCCAAAGTTGGCCGGGCAACAAACTTATCCGCTCCAGAAATCAGACTGGGTTAAGCCGCGCCTCTCAGGGTTCACGGCTGTTTTATTTATTTTGATCCAGTTCCTGCCCGGCACATCACTGGCCGTCGTGAACCTGCCGACCAATTTGCCGGGAGAATGGAGTTCCTTTGGCCGCGCCACGATTCAGACGAATACGAATTCGGTTGTGATTCTGGGCGGATTTGTTGCGACGAAACAAACGTGGAGGGATTCGGAAATGACCGTTCGCATGAGAACTCCGGCTGGCACGGGGCAGGTGCAATTGTGGGGCGGCTTTCGCTTTCGCGACCGCGATAGCCGTTACGTTTTTGCGTTGCGCGGCGGCGAGAACAACGACGTTTATCTGGCACGTTACGCTCCCGCGACTTGAACTCGAATCCTCCGTGATGAAACGAAAACCATCAGCCTTCATTACGCGCATGGGAATTCGATCTCTGCCGCGATCAGTAATTTTTTTCGGGAGCCTCCTGCTTTTTTTGCAGCCGTGGGCAATGGAGGCTTTGCAAATTGATTCCGCAACGTTGTTGCCGAATCACCAACTCCGACTCGGCATCAGCGGCGCGACGAATTCCATTTGCATCATCGAGGCTTCAACCAATCTCGCGGGCTGGACGACGGTGACAAATATTTTTAATCCCACTGGAGCATTTCAATTTACTAATGCGCTTGGAACCAATCCCGCGTCGCGTTTTTTTCGTGTTCGCTCGATTTCGCAAATTCCCGCAACGCAATCGAAGAATAACGTGGTGCGCATCGTTCCCGCCAATAGTTATGGCGGAACTCTGAGCACGACGGTGACTTATCAACCGACGACCGCCGTCGCGACCGCTACGACTGGAAACACCATTTTGCTCGCAAAAGGTTTTGAATTTCGGCTGACCACCGTGGTCGGCTATCACGCGTTTGGTGAAGTGCCGACAAATCTTTTTCTTTCACGCGACGTGGACACGCGTTTGAACAGCGGCAACATTTCCACCAGCGCGCCGACCGTGATCTACACCAACGCGCGACCTGTCACAGGCGAAGCGCATTTCACTCCTTACGTGCAGGTCACTTATAAAGACACAGCCAGCGGAAAGTATTTGTTGTATTCGCATTCGTGGCCGGACAGCACTTTGCAAGGTGCGGGCATATCCATCGCCGCGCAAAATCAAACCAACGGAGCACCGCTGCCTCCATCCGAGACGACGGAATTGGACGGCGCGTTCGCTGGATTGATTGACAGCGGCGAGCCAGACGGTTTGGCGTGCGGAACAATTCAACCGGCGACCGGCGCGCTGCCCGCTGGTCTCGTGACCAATCACGCTGGCTTCGCAAACGCACCTGCGTATTACGAAATCGGCGCGCCGACGGGCGCTTCCAATGGACTTCCACCGCGAGGAATTGCGTTGCTGATTCACGGCGGCGGTTGGGTCATTGCCGGACCGGGCGCCGCAGAAAGTTTGCGTTCGACGGCGGATCGCTGGCGTGCGCGCGGCTTTCAAACGGTCAACATCAGCTATCGTCCGGGAGGATTAAGCGTGACGGATGCGTTATGGTTTTTCGATCACGTCCGCTCGACTTATGGCCCGACGATTCCAATTGTGACGATGGGACAATCCGCCGGTGGACATCTCGCGTTAGTCGTGGCGAGTTATCGGACGAACGTTTATGCCGCCATCAGTCAAGCCGGTCCAACCGACCTCGCGGCTATCGCGACGCAACCGGCTTACGACACGACCACTGGCGGATCACAAACCAACGCAGGCCGATGGGTGCATAATTTAGGATCCGCATCATTCGGCGTTGAAAACCTGGAACTTTATAATGTGGTGGGACGTGCGGCCAACTTGACCAACACCCGCATCCTCCAAGGTTTCGCGCTGAATGACTCGCTGGTTTCCACACAGCAAGCCACGACTTTGCAGACAGCGATTCTGGCCGTGAACCCAGGCGCTTATGTGGATACGGATTTAATGGCGAACGGCACGATTCAATTCGTCCACGGTTTTGTGAGCACAGCGGCGAACAACGATTTCATCACGACCCGCGAACAGAATCTCATTTCCACGCTGCCACCTTAATTGCATGAATGGCCATTCATTTACGACAATAATGCGACGACTAAAACCGCTCATGGCCTTGCTCGGTCTCTTGCTGGGTTTTCAGGCGTCTATTCTTGCAGACGGAAAAAATCAATTAGCCGAGAGCGGCGCGTTGGTGATCGAACCGCGACGCGAAATTCCCATCACGCATCGCGCTGACGTAATCGTCATCGGCGCGGCGGAAGGCGGGTTGGGCGGTTGCATGGCGGCGATTGCGGCGACACGTCACGGCGCGACGGCGTTGTTGATTGAGGAGCACGGTTACATCGGACTTCATACGCCGATTGGTTTGGGCGTCGTC
>JBDSLX010000233.1:0-10169 GCA_039916145.1 Verrucomicrobiota bacterium
TCTCCGAGTCCCCATGCGCCGCTGGAACGCTGATGTAATTCACGAGCGCATCAAACCAAACATACGTCACGTAATTTTTATCGAACGGAATTGGAATGCCCCAGTTGAGCCGCGATGCGGGACGGCTGATGCACAAATCTTCGAGCGTATTGTTTTTTAGAAAACCCAGAACCTCATTGCGACGATAACTCGGCTGAATAAATTCCGGCGTCGCTTCGATGTAATCAATCAGCCACTGCTGTTGGTCTTTGAGTTTGAAATAATAATTTTCCTCTTCGAGTTCGACGACTTTGCCGTAGCTCGCTTCAAAACTTCCATCAGGCAAGCGATCTTTCTCCGTCAGAAAAGTTTCCGCGCTCGGTGAATAAAATCCTTTGTAAATTGCTTTGTAAAAATGTCCCTCGTTGTTGAGCTTGGTAAGAATCGCTTGCACGACTTCCTTGTGGCGCGGCTCAGTCGTGCGAACAAAATCATCATTGGTCAAACCAAGTGTGTGCGCAAAATTTTTCCAACACACAGCAAATTCGTCGCAATAAATCTGCGGAGTTTTCCCTTCGGCCACGGCGGCTTGCTGGACTTTCTGTCCATGTTCATCAAGGCCCGTCAGAAAAAAAACTTCCTCGCCCAGACTCCGATGCACCCGCGCGATGACGTCGGCGATAATTTTTTCGTAAGCATGACCGAGGTGCGGTTGCCCGTTGACATAATCAATTGCGGTCGTGATATAAAAACTTTTGCTCATCTGCGAATTACATTGGCGAAGCGGTGCGGAGTTGGCAACTGTCGGAATCTCCGAGAATTTTTGTTCACCCCGCTGGACAATTGAAGCCTTCCGCTTTTACTGTTTGAAAACTAAATCAACGGCATGGAAAATCAGACAGAAAAATCAATTCAGGAATATTCGCGGCTTCACCCTGCGGATTTGGCTGATCGTCTCCAACGTTTGCCTGCGGACGAAGCGCGTGAAATTTTAACGCTTTTGCCACCGTGGGTTGCGGCTGCCGCCGTATCTGAACTCGAACCGGAAAAATCCGCCGAACTGCTTTCGCAACTTTCATCCGAACAAGTCACCAATTTTCTCCAGAAACTTCCGTCCAACGAAGCGGCGGATATCGCGGGCGACTTGTCTCTCCAGCAACGAACGGAAGCTTTAGCCGATTTGTCGCCGGAGCAATCCGCAAAAGTTAACGCGCTATTGCGTTACCCCGAAGACACCGCTGGCGGAATCATGAGCGATCGCTTTATCGCGTTGCGCATCGATCAGACGGTTCAGCAATGCCGGGAAATGCTTCAGTCACGCGCTGAAGAAAAAATCGAGGACGTTTCGTATTTGTATGTGACGGACGCCCAACTAAAACTCGTCGGGGTCGTCGCATTGCGCGATCTGGTTTTTCGCAAACCGGAACGGCGCATCGAAGAAATTATGAATCGCGATGTGAAATCGGTTCGCGTCGATGCCGACCAGGAAGAAATTGCACAACGATTCGAGCATTATCATTATCTCGGCCTGCCGGTGCTTGATGATAACGCGCGACTCGTCGGCGTGGTGCGCGCCAATGATGTCATTGGTATCGCGCAACACGAAGCGACCGAGGACATGCAACTAATGGTCGGTTTGTCTGGCGAAGAACGCGCGCTCACGCCATGGCGCAAATCCATTCGCACGCGGCTTCCCTGGCTTTTGGTAAATCTTGCGACCGCATTTCTCGCGGCAGCGGTGGTCGGGTTTTTTGAAAGTACCATTGCGCAATGGACGGTGCTGGCGATTTTCCTGCCGATCGTCGCAGGGCAGGGAGGAAATGCAGGCGCGCAAACTCTGACCGTGATCATTCGTGATTTGGCTCTCGGTGAAATTTCTCCGGGCGACGGGCGCAAAGCTTTAACGAAAGAGCTTTTGCTCGGTCTGGCCAACGGTTTGGCAATTGGTCTTGTCGTCGGCCTACTCGGTTATTTGTGGAAAGGGCAGGCGATTCTCGGATTGGTCGTCGGAACGGCGATGGTGCTCAACATGGTGGCGGCGGCATTATCCGGCGTGCTGATTCCATTCGGTTTGCGCGCGGTAAAAATTGATCCAGCGCTCGCCTCCAGTATTTTTGTCACCACCGTCACCGACGTCGCCGGATTCTTTTTCTTTTTGGGATTAGCGACACTCGCGATGCGCTGGTGGGGAATTTAATAACCAGAGCGATTAAAACGCATGCTCGTCAAACGCAGAAAAAATTTTAGCATTAGCCCGTGCAGTCCTGGCGAAAAAATTTGGAACCGTATCTTGACCGGGGGCAGGACTTTGTTCGTCGCCACTGGAAAGCAATTCTCGTCATCCGCGAGCGGGTTCGTTTTAGCGAAGAAACTTTTCATCTCGCTCTCGCTGGAGTCGTCGGCGTCATCGGCGGGTTTACCAACCTGATTTTCTATAACGCCATTCTGCTAATGCAGATGATCATCTTTGGCGAAGGCGGCGATCCCGTTGCTATTGCTGAATTAATTCCATGGTGGCAACGATTTTTAATTCCTGCGCTCGGCGGCCTGCTGGCCGGAGGGATTCTTTACGCCGGACTTCGACTCATCGGAAACCAAGGCTCGACCAATTTTTTGGAAGTCGTCGTTGCCGGCGACGGGCGATTGCCTTTTCGCACCGCTCTGGTGAGGGGTCTTTCGTCTTTGATGAGCATTGCCACTGGCGCGTCCATTGGACGTGAAGGCGCAATCACCCAACTCACCGCCATGCTTGCATCCAAGTGGGGGCAAATTGCGAAATGGCAACCGTATCGCTTGCGCTTGCTCGTCGCTTGCGGCGCGGCTTCAGGTTTGGCTGCGGCTTACAATGCGCCCGTGGCCGGCGCAGTCTTCGCCGCGCAAATCGTGCTCGGCAATTTTTCGATGAACCTTTTCGCGCCGCTCGTTTTTTCCTCCGTGATTGCTTCGATGCTCTCGCGAAATTTTTTCGGGATCAATCCGTGGTACTCCATGCCTGGTTTTGAATTTACGCGCATCTCACAACTGCCCTGGTTTTTGCTCCTCGGCGTTTTGGCGGGCGGACTGGGCGTCGTCTTCATGAAAATGCTCCGCGCCGCCGAAGAAAAATTTCTACCCTTTTCGTTGCCGTTGTATGTCCGTCTCGCGATTGGCGGCGCACTGGTAGGACTGATCGCGATTGGCTACCCACAAGTCTGGGGCAACGGCTATTCCGTGGCCGGTAAAATTCTACACAACAACTTTGAAATAAAGCTGTTGCTTGGAATCTTCCTCGCAAAACTTTTGGCCACGGTGCTCTCCATCGGATCAGGCGCAGTAGGCGGGGTATTTACTCCCACATTATTTCTGGGCGCAGCTCTGGGCGCGCTGTTCGGGAAAACTTTGTATTGGCTTGGTCTCGGCGGGCAATTGCCCATCGGCGTATTCGCCTTGGTCGGAATGGGCAGCATGCTGGCGGCGACGACTCGCTCTCCGTTGCTCGCGATGATCATGATTTTCGAAATGTCATTGAATTATTCACTCATGCCCGCGCTCATGCTTGCCAGCGTCGTTTCAACTTTGGTTGCGCGACGATTTCATCCCGAATCAATTTACACCGAGCCGCTTCGCCAAAAAGGATTTGCTCTCGAATCAGAAACAGCGCGCGCCGGAACCGCCACTGAGCAAACCGTCGGCGACCTCATGCGCGCGCCGGTGCTGCCGGTGAATGAAACTGCCACGCTCCGCGAGATCGCGAATCGGTTTCTGACGAGCGCCAATAATTTTCTCCCCGTTGTCGATGCGCAAAATCGTTTGCTCGGCATCGTCGCGTTGCAGGACTTGAAGGAACATCTGTCGGGGGGGGAAGAACTCAACGCCATTATTGCTTACGATGTCATGCGACCGCCGCCGCCCTGTCTGACGCCAAACCAACGATTGCTCGACGCCTTGCCCGTTTTGCTTGCGACCGAGCAGCGCAATGTTCCCGTTGTAAATACTTTCAAAGAAAATCGTTTGGTCGGCGCGATTGTTCGCGCGGAAGCTTTGGGTCTGCTCTCGGAGGCAATCGCGGCGAGTGGCATGACGACGAAATCTTCCGAACCACAAGTCGCTAAAGAAGCGCCAGCGATCCTGCCAGTGCCGACAGAAACCAAATAAAAATTACGGCTTTTGTTTTCGTCCAACCCCGTTGTGTGAGCCGGTGTGAAATGTGATTCGTATCTCCAACGTAAAACGGTTTGCCTGCACGCCACCGTAATATCACCACCCAAACCAGATCAGCGAGCGGCACGGCCAAAATCAAAAGTGGACTGAATACGGCCAGCATCCTCGGATTTTGAGAGGTATAGAAATGCGGAAGAATTGCGAGCACCGCCAGCAGAAATCCCACAAGATGACTCCCGGCATCGCCGAGAAACGCAGACGCTTTCGGAAAATTATACGGCAAAAATCCCAGCAACGCGCCCGCCGTGACAAAGGCCAGAATCGCCACGAGATATTGCCCCGCAGACGCAGCGCTCAAAGCGAAATACCACGCGCCAATCAGTCCAACGCCTGTGCAAAGGCCGTTCATATTGTCGATGAAGTTAAAGGCGTTTGTCACCGTGAGAATCCAAAGAATTGTGATGGCGTAGCTGAACAAAATATTTGGAACGAACAAAGTGATGCGAACTCCGCACGCGGCGACCAGCAATGCAATAAAAAATTGTCCCGTGAATTTTGTTTTCGCACGCAACTCATGTTTGTCGTCGATCCAGCCGAGCAACAACATTCCCACCGCCCCGAAAACAATTGCAGCCAATTCGAGGGCGCGCTTTTCAATTCCATATCGGAAAAGCGCAACGGCGTTTGATTCAGGCAAAACAAAGAGCGCGAAGATCACACCCGAAATTATCGGAACAGCCAGCCCGGTCATTACAGCAAGACCGCCCGACAACGGGATTGGGGTCTCGTGAATTTTGCGTTCGCCCGGATCATCCACCAGCCCAATTCGCCGGCACTCTTTGCGCCAGAGCGGGGACGCAAGCAGCGTCGTCAGCAGCGCGCTGATAAATGCCAGGAGGTAAATGTAGAGAGGAAAAATCATGCGCGAGAAATTTTGGAACTGAGCTTCACGTATAACTCATAAATATTTTCCACCATCTGCTCGACCGGAAAAAATTCCTTCACGATTTCCTGCCCACGGTGGCCCAATTTCTGTCGCAACGCCGGGTTCTCGGCAAGTTGTATCAGCCTTTCGGACAAACCAACGGTGTCGCCAACAGAAACCAGAAACCCAGTCTCGTTTGGAATACAAATTTCATTTGCGCCGTCGCAATCGTAGGCGATAACAGGTTTTCCGGCGGCGAGCGCTTGCGGCAAGGCGCGAGGCAAACCTTCGCGGCGAGACAAATGAACCAGCACATCCATGATGCCGACGTAGCGCGGAACCTCGCTTGGTGAAATCAGTCCACTTAAAATAAAATGATTCTGCAATCCAAGCGCCCGTGTCTGAAATTCAAATCGCTGCCGCCATTTGCCATCGCCGACGAGCAGGAATTTTATTTGCGGACAACGTTTCACAAGTTCCGGCGCAACCGCGAATAAATCATCATGGCCTTTCAACTCAAAGAGGCGCGCGATTTTTCCAACAACAAAATCGCTGGGAGCAATTTTAAGTTTATGCCGCAGCGCCAAATCATTCGACGCATTTAAAAAAGGTTCGAGTGAAAATCCGCTGAAAATGCGTGTGTATTGTACGCGTTTGCCAATTCCCGCCGCGAGATATTGTTCGGTCATCGCATGGGCGACGGAAATAAACTGCTTCGTGAATCGTGCCGCGTATTTCTCTGCTGAACGAAAAACAAAATTAGCGAAGAAGTTTTGAAACGAGCCAAATGACGGGCCGTGGATCGTGTGAATGATAATTGGCACTCCCGCTCGATGCGCGGCGATCCTTCCCAGAATGCCTGCTTTGCCGCTATGCGTATGGACGATGTCGGGTTTTGTTTCGCGGAAAATTTGCGTGAGGCGTTTCAATGCGCGCCAGTCCTTCCACGGATGCACCGGCCGAACGAGTTCAGGAACAATCGTGAGCAGACCCGACTTGAGGGCGAAAGCGGATTCCAGAGAACCTTCCGGGCCAAACGTCGGGCCGGATATTAAATCAATCTCTAAATCGGTTTTTTGCTGAAGACCGAGCACTGTTGCAACCGTGTTTTCCTGCGCGCCGCCGATAATCAATCGTGTGATGACGTGGGTAACACGCATCGCCATTTAACTTTTGCCGCTTTGCAGATCAGCGATGCGTTTCTTCACTCTCGTGAATTCTTCGGTGCCGGAAGGCGCGTATTTTAAATAGAGTTTAAAATTTTTGATCGCTTCGGATTTGTTTTTCTTTTTCTCCGCTACTTCGGCTAATCCGTAATAAATTTGATAAGCGTTCTTGGGTTGGGACTCGCGGAGTGATTTATAATCGCGCTCAGCGGCATCGAGTTTTCCGCTTTGCAAATGGGCAATCGCCCGATTCATGAGCGCCCTGGCATTGTTCGGTTGAATTTTTAAAAGCAGATCGAGCGATTCCACCGCTTTGCCGAAGTTGCCCAGTTGCATATTCAACACAGCTTTTGTGAAAAGTGCGGCTGGGCTTTGCGGGGCGATCTGCAATTGCTTTTGCACAGATTCCAACGCGTTGGTGTGGTATCCCGTATCAACATACAGTTGCGTCAAAAGGGCGAGGTGGTTTTCATCTTTGGGATTCTTTCGCTGCGCGGTGCGCAAAATTTTCTCCGCCGTTTTGAAATCGTTTTTGGCCAGATGCGCATATGCTTCAATGCGCAACAGTTCAAGCTGATCTCCGGGACTCAGCGCGGCCGTTTTTTCTTCGTCACGAAGTTGTCCGATTAATTTGAGCGAATCATCCGGACGCTGGAGTTCGATGTAAGTTTTGGCCAAACCGAGGCGCGCGTTAAAATTTTTCGGGCTTAATTCAATTACGCGAAGGAAAAGCAAAGCCGACTGGCGAAGGTTTCCGCCGCGAGCAAAAATTTCCCCCAGCCGCAGGCAAGCATCGCGCTCATCAAAAGGACCGTTGTAAGTCAGGGCATTTTGCCAACTCCCATATTGCCCAAGCTTCTTTTCTATTTCTTCATCGCGTGTCACTGCTCGAATTTCGCCCCGGCGTAGATTGGCGTTGAATTGCTGATTAATTTGCGCCGCGACGTTCTCCCGATTGAGCGAGATCGCCAGGGCAAAAGCCTGATTGGCTTCGTTGAGCAATTTTGCTTTCTGTAGTTCCGTTCCCCAATAATTTAACGCCCGCGAATAATGGGCGTTGACCTGCCCGACCTCCGGGCTTCTTTTTCCAAGCTCTGGAAGTGTGGGCGCGATTTCTTTGGCAAACGAATTCCAAAAACTTTGATTTTCGACAATGACTTCGTTCGACAAAGGCGGTGGCGTGATGCTGTTGGTGGGATAGGGTTTGAGTTCGTAAACAAGTTTTCGTGGTATCGGATAAAATCTTTCAAAGTAATAACCGAAGCTCGGATGCAAATAAAACAGGGGATGAGTCTTGTTCAGCGTCTCGAGTTGTTGAATCAATTCCACTGGCCCGATGGCATTGGTCGAAGCTGGCTTGGGCCAGGGCTGATGATGTTGATGCAGATACTCGTGATATTTTGGGAATGAAAGCGAACCCGTTTCCAACAATATATTTTGGGCAGGTTTTTTCGTTTGCGCATACGCAGCGCGGAGTAAATGTAAACGCGCCGGATCGTCACTCAAGACGAGGGCTCCGCTCGGCGGCAATGCTTCGGTGGTCAACTTCGCCATTTGGCTTAGCGCGTTGCTGTTGGTCGCTTGGATCACAGGAAGATTGTTCCGAGCAAGCGCAAGGGGAACGGCGATAACGGCAATCCATATCGCAATGAGAATCACTATATTGATAAGTTTGAACAAACTGGATGGGCGTTCCCAGGATTGCGCGGGTTCCCGACCGAACACGAGCAGCCCGTATCCGACGAAGTAACCAACGGCCAACGCGGTCAGATAATAAAACGTGAGCAGCGGCATCAATTCATAGCCAAGCTCTTTCGGGCTAAACGGCAGGTCGAAAAAAATCGTCAGAAGTATAGCCAGGAAAAAAAGGTGCATCAGCCGAAACATAAACGCAGTGACCATGCCGCCGGCGTGACTCAGATCACCGCGAAATGACGGCCAACGAATTCCGATCATGAGCAACGGCAACAGCGAAGTCAGGGCAATCACCAACAGCCGCCCGCGCAACGGGGGGACTTGCACGAAGGGAAGCGTGTACAAATAACTTTTTTGAAAACGAAGATGCTCTCTTAGCGTCGGCCAAAATGTCTGATCAGAGTTCGCCGAGAGAGCGGCAATTACTGGAAACAACAAATAAAGCGATAATCCCAACAGCCCAAATCCCAGCACGCGCAGTATAAAACGAAAATTGAAAAAACCGATCCCTTTGATCCAGATTAGCGCAATCAGAAAGATTGGAAAAAATCCAATCATCGCCCAGTTATTCGTCACGCCGACGCCATAAACCAACGCAAATTTGGTGAGCCAACATTCGCGCTGTGAAATACGGAATTCCAGCAGGCAGCGAATCACATAGGCGAAGATCAGCAGATTTAACATTTCTCCCGTGGCCGCCACGGCGTGTTCCCAAAAAGTGAGTTGCAAACCGCAAATCAACACGGCGACCAATGGCGGCAGCCACGATTGCGGAACGTTGAGCAAAGAAAATTTCCCCGTCTCGCGCTGGCGTTGTTCGCGTGTCCGGTCGTGCGGCAAAAGAGCGACCGACCGGGCGAGCAGAGCGAGAGTAAGAGCAGCGCAAATAGCAGCGAAAAAATTCAGAACCGGCATTTGCAAATGGGTAGGCAACCAGCGAGCGGGATAGGTCAACAAAAAATGGAGCGGCTCGAACCAGGTGGGATGCCAGTCCCAACCGGCTATTTTTGCGACCACGGGCAGGCTTTTTAAGGTGACCCAGTGATTCAGCGTAAATAAATAAATCAGCAAAACTCCACCCGCAATTATCCACGGGAGAAAGCGCGTCACGAAGTTTGGTCGAAGAATTTCTTTGGAAGGTTCCTCCTGTAGTTCGGTCGTCATTGTTAGTTCAGTTGAAACGATGCGTTAATTGTTGGCAAGTCTTTGCGCAGCGATCAATTCGCCCGCAAGTCGGCCACACATTCGACATGTTGCGTTTGCGGAAACATGTCCAATGGAACCACCTTTGCCAGTTTAAAGACACCGCTGGCGCAAAGGATGTTCAAGTCTCGCGCCAACGTCGCGGGATGACAGGAGACATAAATGATTTGCGACGGGCGAACTTGTTCCAGCAATTGCATCGTTTCGGGAGGACAACCGGTGCGCGGCGGATCGAGAATAATCGTCGTTGCGCCGCGATCAAATCTTCCGATCAAGCCGGGCAGCAGCGCTTCCGTTCGCCCGCCCATAAATTCTCCATTCGTCAGTCCACGATTCTCCGCATTTATTTTCGCCGCCTTGATTGCGGGCATATCCACTTCGATGCCGACAAATTTTTCCACGAGATCGCCGAGTTCCACGCTGAAAAATCCGACGCCGCAATAAGTATCAATGAGAAAACGCGATTTGCTGTCCCGCAAACGTTCGCGCACCGCTTCCACCAATTTCGGCAACAGGAAAAAATTATTCTGGAAAAAAGAATCGCGCGGCAACTCCCAATCTTCCGGCGGCACGCGCAACACCACTTTGATTCCACCTTTGGGCGGCGGATTTTTTCGCACCCGTAGGATTTCTTGATTCAAAGCGGGTTCCGCGATTTTGCATTCCTCGATGTCCACGACCAACCGGCTGTCCGCGCGCAGGAAACCGATGTTCAAAGCCTGCTTCTCTCTATTCCACTGGCTGCGAATCATGATGCGATTGCGATAACCATACGGCTGCGGACAACCAATCACCGCGTCGATGAGCGCTTCGGGAAATTTCCCCACGCGATCGAACAGATCCACGATCTGTTTATGTTTGATGCGAAGTTGCGTCGCGTAATCAATATGTTGATATTGGCAACCGCCGCATTCGCCGAAATATGGGCAAGGCGACGTGACGCGCTCCGGCGACGCCGAAATCACTTTCAGCAACTTCCCGCGCGCAAACCGCTTTTTGACCTCAGTGATTTCAACTTCGACTTCTTCACCCACCATCACGAACGGAACAAAAATGACAAA
>JBDSLX010000234.1:0-9331 GCA_039916145.1 Verrucomicrobiota bacterium
TGCGTGAGAGATTGAATGGCTCGGCGCTCGCGCTGTTCGTGTTCAGACGGACATGCAGTTGAAGCTGCGTGATGTCGGCAAAGTTCGCAGCGCGCACTTCTTCCAATCGTTTTTTCAATTCTTCCTCAGTTCCACCCATCCAGTTCAACGTCTGCGCTTCCGGCACAAGTTTTTTGAAATCGCGAATCATTTCGTATTTCGTCGTCGTGAAAACAATTTGTTTAGTCACGCCGGTCTCGCGCACCTCATCGGCGAGTTGCTGGAGGTTCACGTTCTTGATGTCGAGGTAAAGGTGACGCTCAGGATTGCCGCGCATGAGTTTGAACACATCGGAAATTTTCGAAACATGGCGACCTTCAAAGCTTTCCCCTTTCCAACCACCGACATCGAGTTTCGACAATTCAGCGAAGGTGATGTCTTTCACACCTTTCTTTTTCAATTCCACCGGAGCGTTCTTCACTGTGCGTTCAAAATTCGCGTCGTGAAATGCGACGATCACGCCATCCTTCGTCGTGCGCAGATCGGATTCCGGCCAGGTTTTCATCATCCAACCAAGCTCGAATGCCTCGAGCGTATTCTCCGGCGCAAGCTCGCCCGCTCCGCGATGACTTTGAATCACGAATTTTTCCAGCGGCCAATTTCCGCGCACCGTCCACTCGCTTTTGTTTGCCGCGGCCTTCGCTGAAACTTGAGCGGCTTTTTCGGTTTGCGCAAAGCAGCCGGTGACAATCGTGGAGAATGCACAGAGGAGAATTAAGTTTTTCATTTTTCAATTTGGATTTCGCGGACGCGCGCAATGGAAAGCAAGCGGGAAATTGATGGTCTCAACATTTGCCGTTTATTTTGCCCGAAACAATTGCAACAAGAAAGCTCCCGTCGCGCGAAGATAGAGGAGCGCAGCCTTTTACGCCGCGCTCCTTTTTTCAAATTAGGACACTGCCAAAGCGCGCGGTCGTGCCTGCCGTTTGAGAACGTATCTCCGCAACTCCTCAAAAAACATTGTCCGTTTCTGCGTTATGCGCCCATGTATAGGTGATGATGAGCGATGACATGACGTTGGTGCGCGAGTTTGCCGCCAGCCAATCCGAACCCGCCTTTGCCGAACTCGTGCAGCGGCACGTCGGCCTCGTCCACTCGGCGGCGATGCGGCAGGTCGGTGACATGCATCTCGCCGAAGAGATTGCGCAGGCCGTGTTCATCATCCTTGCGCGCAAAGCTCCGAAGCTTGGGCCGAAGACCATTCTCTCCGCGTGGTTGTATCGCACCGCGAGATACGCGGCGGCGGACGCATTGACCGCCCGGCGACGACGCCAAGCCCGCGAACAAGAAGCCCACATGCAATCCATCTTGAACGAACCCGACTCTGATTCATGGAAGCAACTCGCGCCGCTGCTCGATGACGCCATGGCGCAACTTGGCGAGACCGACCGCGCCGCGCTCGTGCTGCGATACTTCGAGAACAAGAGTGCGGGCGAGATTGCCGGGGAGTTACGGATGGGAGAAGAAGCCGCGCAGAAACGCGTCGCGCGCGCGTTGGAAAAGCTGCGCGCCATCTTCGTGAAACAAGGCGTGACCCTCTCGGTGGTTGCGCTCGGCGGAACGATTGCGGCGAACTCGGTGCAGGCTGTGCCCGCTGGCTTAACGGCGACCATCTCTGCGGCGACCATGAAAGGGGCGGCAGTTGCAATCTCGGTGACAACACTCGTGAACGGAACCATCAAAACCATTTCTATGACAACAATCCAAAAAACTTTAATCACCGCTGCCATCATCGCCAGTGTGGCGACTCCTCTGGTAATTCAACATCAAGCCCAAGTGAAACTGCGCGACGAAAACCAATCTCTGCGGCAGCAACTGGATCAACAATCTCAACTGGCGGCGGAGAACGAGCGGCTTTCAGATTTGATTGCTAAGACTGCGCAGACGAATCCTCAATTGCTTCCCAAAGACCAGTTTAACGAACTGCTTCGCCTTCGCGGGGAAGTTGGAAGATTACGCACCGAAGAAGCAAGCCAAGTGAACGATCCAACTAAATTGGCGGCGAAGTCTTGGATAAATCGCGTCACCCAGCTTAAACAGCGGTTGGAACAAAAACCCGAAGGAGGAATCCCGGAACTGAAACTTCTTGGCGATGAAGACTGGCTGGCGGCAGTCAAAGATCGTCATCTTGATACCGAGAACCAATACCGTCGCGCCTTGAGCGCGTTGCGCGGTGCTGCTGAAGAGAAATTCGCAGATGCCGCTCATTCTGCCTTGTCAAAATATCTTAAAGCCAGTGGTGGACAGTTCCCGACCGATCTCGAACAATTGAAGCAGTATTTCGACTCTCCGATCGATGACTCTATTTTGCAACGGTGGCAAATTGTCCCGGGTAAAACGGTTCCGAAGGTCGGGGTGGGCGAACTAATCATCACTGAAAAATCCGCTGTGGACGACATTTTGGATAAGAGAATTGCCATCGGCGACAATGGCAGAGGCTCAATGCAATTTTTGGATTCGGAAATAGGAGATCTATTGAAGCCTGCAAGGACGGCCTATTTGGGTTCCCACGGTAACTGGACAGACTTTGAAGTGTCTAAACTGATGCCTTTCGCTAAAACACCGGAAGAACAGGCAGCAGTTCAAAAGCTGATTCAGCAGAGAGCAATTCTAACCGAAACGAAGTAGTGCGTTGATTGGGTGGAGATCGTCGTCGCTGGCTTGTTATTAGGTGTTACTGAAATGAATAAATTCACATTGGTTTTATTCCGCAGCCTCGGCTTCAAGCGCCCCAAACCGAAGACGCGATTAGGGCGCTGCCTTCGTCGCGCCGAACGTTTACTTTCAATTCTGGGACTGCTCTATGTCGGGCTGTTACTTTTTCCGCAGGTGTTATTCGCACACAGTGTCACAGCTCAAGGCGTTACGATTTATGCGCGTCAACCGCTGCCAACCGGAACGACCGCGTGCATTGCGCGGGTGAAGACGTTGGTGGAGCAGACTGAGTTGAGTGTTCCGGGTCGCAGAGAGCAAGTTTTTGTTTGCAACGCACGCTGGCTGTTCCGAGTTTTTCGACCTTTTGGTTTTCGCGTGTTTGCCGTGTCGATTCCATGGACTGATAAAATTTTCATTGCTGATGCTGACCTCTCTAAAGACATCTCCCGAAGAGAGGCTACCGAATTTAACTCGCGCTCGTTCTCGGGCGTCGTCGCCCATGAAATAACTCACGGTCTGATTCGCCACCGGCTGGGACTTTTTCGGGGAATGCGACTGCCGGACTGGGTGGCCGAGGGGTATTGTGATTTCGTGGCGCACGAGAGCAGTTTTCCCGAAGCTGAGGGTCTGAGGCGATTAGCTGCCGACGAGCCGGATGTCTCGACGGCTTTCCGCTATTTCACATATCGTCAGATGGTTCGTTATTTGATTGAAGATCAGCACCTATCATTCGCGGAGGTTGTCGAACACGCAAAGAATTTTGCTACAATCAAGGCGGCCACGCGTAAAGCAATCAAGGATGAACTGCACAATGACTAATGTCGCTACGGCTAACCCAGTCAGCCTGGGGTTGCGAGGCGAGCTAACGTCCGAAACAGTGCGCCAAATGTCGCGACGCGATTTGTTTTTACAGTCGCACCAAAGCGCGTGAACGTGGAAACCGTCGCGGCAGCGATTTTATCGCCTTGCAAAAACCGGCCGTAAAACATAGTTTTACATCATGGTTAAGACAATCAGCAAAGTCGGCAATTCGCAGGGGATCATTTTCGACGCGGCATTGTTGGACATGGCGCGCTTGAAAGCCGGTGACCAGGTGAACGTGGAGGTGCATGACGGCGGGACGATCACGCTCACGCCACTCCGCCCCAAACATTCGCGCGAAGACGTTTCCCGCGTCATCAAGGCGACCATGAAAGATTACGCGCGGACGATGAAGAAGCTCGCATGAGGGCGACGCCGAATGATTGTTTCCATCTCACGGTGGAAATGGTCCGGGAAATCCATGCCGAGGTGATTGCACGCTTTGGCGGTTCGGATGGAATCCGCGACCTCACGCTTTTGGAGTCTGCCGTCGCTGCTCCGCAAGCCAGCGTTGGCGGACAATCGCCTTTTGCCGACGTTTCTGAAGTGGCGGCAGCCTATTTATTTTACCTCTGCCAGAATTATCCGTTTCTCGACGGCAACAAACGAGCGGCGCTCGGCGCGTGCATCGTTTTCCTGCGCTTGAATGACCTTGAGCCGAAAGCCGACGGACCGGATTGGGAAGAATTAACTTTAGCCGTTGCCTCCAGTCAGCTTGATCGAGAGCAAACGACCCGACGGATTCGGAAGCTGCTCAAAGTGGCAAAGAAATGAACGTCTGGCGGCGAGAGAATTCAATCGTGAATGCAGAAAGGGTCGTCGCGGTTTTAGAGATGCCGAGGCATGAGGAGTTGCACGTTCCACCACCCTCCTCCAATTGGTTGAGCCATTGCACGACGGAGTTTCAGGTTTACCCTGAATTGACAGAGCATCACCTGTCCTGTCTTGTTGCACAGGTCGGAATACAACTTATTTCTGGAAATCTATTTTTATGAAAACATATCCAAGCTACGGAATTTTTTTGGTCTCGTCTTTCGCGCTCGCGGCAACATTAACGTTCAGCGGCAAGGTCTCGGCCGCCGATCATCGGGATGCGCCCGGCATCAACGAAGATCCACGCGCGGATTTGAACGACGTTTATGCCTTCGTCAATCCCAACAATACAAACAATGTCGTGTTGGCGCTGACGGTCAATCCCTTGCAAGTCGGCGGCGCTCCGGCTGTGGCGTTTTCTCCCGACGTCCTTTATCAATTCAAAATTGATAATGACGGCGACGCCAAGGAAGACCTCGTCATTCAAGCCACGTTCACAGAACCCGTTCCCGGCCCGCAACAAGTGAAAATCGTCGGCCCCGGTGCCGTCAAAGCATCCGGCGTGTCGATCCTTAATTCCGTGCTTCGCACCAACAAGGTCGCAAATTTTTCCGGCCCGGCTAATGGCACGATATTTACCAACAGTTCCGGCAGTCGTGCTTTCGCCGGTTTGCGGGATGACCCGTTTTTCTTTGATTTGATTTACGTGTTTCGCGCCTTGGGTATTTCTACCAGTGGAGGCAACACTAATCGCGCGGCTGGAATTGATTTTTTTGCCGGACTGAATGTGTCGGTTTTGGCTGTCGAATTTCCAGCGTCACTTTTGCGCGATGCGGATTCAACGAATAACAGCATTAATGTTTGGGCCACCACGAGCCGTCCCACCCTGACGACCCGCTCGACCAAAGTTTTGCGGGAGGATCGAAACACGAAACGTTTTGTGCAGGTGGATCGCATGGGCAAGCCCGCGTTGAATACGGTGTTGATCCACGGGACACGCAAGGATCAATTCAATCGCGCGACCCCCTCGCAGGATATTGCGCTGTTCGGCGCAGAAGCCATTGCCACACTGGTCAGCATCAATGGAGATACGAATTATTCAACCGGCCTCATTAACGGCGCACTTTTTCCTGACGTGCTGAATCTTAATTTGAATAGCACCGATGGTTATCTGAATGGCCGCGAGCCTGAGGATGACGTCATTGACATCACGCTGAATGCAGCGAGCAACGGAGCCATCACCAGTGACGGAGTCGGCGCCAATGATGTGCCGTTCCCTGGTGATTTCCCGTTCTTCGCCCCGCCCCACGCTCCGGAAGAAGTAATTCCGGCCCGGAATTAAGTTTGCAAAAACTTGAAAAAGAAACGTCCCTGTTAGTCCGCAGGGAGGTTTTCTTTTTGAATCTGGAATAATGCGTCGAATCTTATCTTTTTTTGTCCTGCTGCTGGCTGTGCCGGCATTTGCTCCTGCGGAAACGCTTGATCAACAAATTCAATTTTGGCAAAAACGGATTGGGCGCGACGCTGAAGATTTTATTTCTCCGACGAAACTGGGCGCGCTCTATTTGCAGAAAGCGCGGGAAACCGGCGAGTTCTCGGCCAACGTTGAGGCGGAAAAGAATTTTCGGCTCGCCTTAAAACGGAATCCCGAACATCACGGCGCCATTGTGCAGCTCGCTTCGGCCTGTTTGGCGCAGCATAAATTTTCCGAAGCTCTTTTGTTTGCGGAAAAAGCCGTCAAATTAAAACCAGAAGATGCATTCAGCTTCGCGGCGCTCGGGGACGCCTGTCTCGAATTAGGCAGAATCGACCGGGCGGAAGTGGCCTACAAAAAAGCGTTGGAACTCAAACCGTCGCTGCCGACGCACAGCCGCATGGCGAATCTGCATTGGATCAAGGGAGAAATCCCGACCGCATTGCAGGATTACGAAAGGGCAATCGAGTCGGGAAAAAGTGATTCTGCTTGGCCGGAAAATCTGGCGTGGAGCCATCTCCAAAAAGGTGAGATTCATTTTCGCACGGGTGATTTTCAAAAGGCCGAAGCGGAATATCTCGCCGCCTCAAAAATTTTTCCGGACCACTATTCTGTTCTCGAACACCTCGCTGAATTGCGCGCCGCCCAAACCAGATTCGACGAATCCATTTCGCTTTATCAAAAAGTGATTGCCCAAACACCGCGCCCGGAATTTTGTCACGCGCTCGGCGATATTTTGCAATTCACTGGAAAATCTGCCGAAGCGAAAACGTGGCATGACCGAGCGCTGGCTGGCTATCTGCAAGCGGCAAATGATGGCAATGCGCATTATTTCCATCACCTGGCCGGTTTTTATTCTGATACGCGAACCAATGCCATCGAAGCATTGAAATGGGCGCGTAAAGATTTTGAAATTCGCCAAAATGTTTATGCGTGCGACACGCTGGCCTGGGCGCTTTTTCGCAATGACAAAACAGAGGAGGCCTTAGCAGTGATAAAAAAAGCGCTGGATTTCGGGACCAAAGATTCTCATGTTCTGTTTCATGCCGGATCGATTTATTTGAAGCTCGGAAAAAAAGCAGAAGCAGCCGCATGCGTTCGGCGGGCTATGGTCGCCAACCCGCGATATAACTCGTTTCATGCTCATCGCTAAGTCGGAACGATGCCGTTGAAATCACCCGCGATGCGACCGGAGCGCGGAATTTATTCCGCTTCAGCTCAATTTTAACCTGCCGCAATCGAAGACCAAAAGGTTTGCCCTATCAAAGCGGACTGAAGTCCGCGCTCCTGCCGATTCTGCCTCCCCAACCTGCGTCAACGCATTTCTTAACTGCATCGTTCCGGCTAAGGTCTGATGGTAGTTCACTGTGCCCACGGAAATATTTGTAAAAATCCGTTCGCGAGAAACCTTCAGAAGCTAATGAGACTTCGAGGTGTTAACTTTCGCCAGCATGAACTGTGGGAAATCAAGCTGTTGCGTCTTCCTGCAATAGGCCTTTCTTTTTTAAATATCTCGCGACTGCATAGGCGAGAGTGACCACGAGCAAAAGAAAATATAACATCCAGATAATTGGCCGGTTGGAATTATAGCCGTAATCAAGCCACACGTTTTTGATTGTGGCGGTAATCACTGCCGCTAACCAAATGAAGGAAGATCCATATTCTTTATTGATCAGCCGCTTCCAACTGAACTCCATTCCGGCAAGGGTTTGGCGGATGTGGGAAAAATTGAGCACGATTCGGTTCACGCGAGCGCAGTAATCATCAAAGTCTTTTCCGAATTTTTTTCGCAGGAAATTTTCTTCGGCAGCAATAATGGCCGCGTAGGCGAAAATGAAAAAGGGGATGGCGACGGAAAGGAACAGCAAGGAATTGGCGGCGATCCCTACGCCAAGGATGGTGATAAAGTTACCCAAATAAAGAGGGTTCCGAGAGTGAGCGAAGATGCCGCCGGTCACCAAATGATCAGCATAGACCTGGCGATTTTTTCCACCGCGCCGGATGTAGTCCAGGCCAATGGTGACGGCGCGCAAAATTTGTCCGGCGAGGGCAATGGCGAAACCCAAAAGCGCGGCAAGGTAGTTATTTGAAAACAGAGGGTGCCACCGGAAAAAAAGGAGCGCGTAAACCAACGGAAAAAGCCCGTTGCGGTAATGAAAAATAAAATTTCCAATTCTGATCATTTATTTGACGGCGATGATTCCACAGAAGTTATACCATTTGAAAAACACTTCGACATAACGAAAGCCAGCGCGCAAAAGCATTTCCCGATTTTCGAGGAGCTTGTAGGGAATCAGCACGTTTTCCAGCGCTTCGCGTTTTTGGGCGATTTCCAATTCGCTGTAGCCGTTCACCATTTTCATGTCGTAATAATATTTGATGAAAAGCCGATTGAACAAGGAGTCTTCGCCTAAAACTTTTTCCACTAAAATGAGGCAGCCGTTCTCATTCAAGCCACGCAGAATCGTGGCGATCAGTTGCTCGCGATGAAGCGGGCGAATGAATTGCAAGGTGAGAATCATCAGCACCATCGAGGCGTTGTGGATTTCCACGCCATGGTTCAGGTCCGCGCAAATCAATTCGTGTTCGCGGTTGAAATTGTGTTCGGCGAGTTTTTGCCGACAGCGATTCAGCATTTCATCGGAACTATCAATGCCGATAAATTTGGCGCTCGGTGGAACATTGGGGTGCAGATTCAACATCGTCGTTCCCGTTGAGCAACCCAGGTCATAAACGTTGGTGTCGTTGACCACGAAATCCGCCGACATTTCCGCAATCATCCGCTGGGTTTCTTGGTAAAACGGCACAGAACGGACCAGCATGTCATCGAAAACGGAAGCGACGTGTTTTCCAAATTTGAAATCTGCAATGGCCTCCATCTGTTCCTTGAAAACTTCGTCTTTGCGAAAAGTTTTCGTTGCTGTTTTTTCAATTGTCATGTTGTCGATATACTTTCGATGGATTATTTCAGATGCCTCCCTGAAGTCCAGTCTACCCCGGAATTTTTGTTCTGGCATCCGTTCATGCGATCAAACCAGCTAACCAATGACAACAAGCTGACGGAAAAATGACGTTTTTGTAATTTGGATGGAAACTTTTCGGCGGAAAGATGAAGTTGGGATGGGGGTGCGCACGGCTCCGGGCGTTCGGTTTGCAGAATCGAACTGCCGACGGCAGCGATTCACGACGCGTGCGTGTCCTATCTCGCATCTCCTGAAACGAGGTCTTCGCTTTTGGATTTGCGCCCACCGAACGCGGCGTAAAGGATGGGCATGAGGAAAAGATTGAGAAGTGTTGATGTCGTCAAGCCGCCAAGAATTACGACTGCCATCGGGAATTCAATTTCGTGGCCGGGTATATTACCTTTCAAAATCAGCGGCAACAAAGCCAAAGCCGCGCAAAGTGCTGTCATCAGAATAGGCGCGAGTCGTTCTTCCGCGCCTCGCAGCACCAGGGGGATCCCAAATTTCATGCCTTCTACTTCTTCCA
>JBDSLX010000235.1:0-4098 GCA_039916145.1 Verrucomicrobiota bacterium
ACAACAACGCCGGGCGATTCGCGGCAAATGTTTTCATGCGCAACAGCAATTCGCGATGCCACATGTCGCCTTTCACCGGCTCGCCATCCAATTCGACACTCGCGCGTTTGAAAATATTTTCGACGCCAGTGTAGAAAGAATGAAGCGTCGCCGCGAGAGCGGAAAGCTCAATTTCAGTCGGAGCCGTCTCGCGACACTGGGAAAGAAGCGTTTGGATTCCGGCGAGCAATCGGCGCAATTGTTCGCGCTCAGTGGCTTGTTGTTTGCGGAATTATCCCACGCGGACGAGTTCATTCTCTTCGCGCAAATGGCGGGTGAACGGCGTGCTGATGTCCATGTCGATCAAGTCCACGGAGCGGCCAATCAGATCGCTGATGCGCGCGCCCATTCGGTAGAAAACCGCAGGCGGCAAACCGGAGACAGCAAGATCAAGGTCCGAAGAACCACCGCCGGAGCCTTTTGCTGCCGAACCAAAGACATAAACTTCGCGAGCGCCAGCCGCCTTCAGTTCACCAGCGACGCGGTCGATCATGTTTTTTGTTTCGGTGCTCACGTTGGCAATTATCCATGAGAGTTGGTTGTGGGCAAGTTGCAACTCCTCACTTTCCCGTCCGCAACATCGCCAGAAATTCCACCAGATCGACAAACTCCTGCGCGGACATCGTTTGCTGCAAACCGGTCGGCATGATGGAAGTTTTCAACTGCTCGCGCTTGGCGATGTCGCTGCGTTTGTAATGCGCGACGATTCCCTTCAAATCTTTCAACGCGATTTCGTCGTCCGTTTCGCTGATCACCAACCCATACGCCTCGTCGCCGGATTTCAACTCCACCTGGCTCGCTTCGTAACCCAGAGAAATCCCCGCGCTCGGCTCCAGAATCGATTCGTAGATCGCTTCCTTGCCCAGCTTGGTCCCGATTTCCGAAAGCGCCGGGCCAATCTCCGTGCCGCGTCCTTTGACCTGATGGCACGCGCCGCAAGAAGTTTCCGGGCGAAAGAAAACTTTCTCGCCGTTGGCCGCGTCGCCTTTCATTTTCAACATCTCAGCAACGCTCGGCAGTGGTTTGGCATCGTGACTTTGCGGCAGTGGTAAAACTTTCGCCGCGTCCGCCTTAACTTTTTCCCAGCGAACATTATTTAATTCCGTGCTCGCGGTGAGTTTCAAATCTTGCGAGAGCTTTTCTTCCTTCGCCAATTTCAACAATCGTGACGCGCCTTCTTGAATCTGCGCCAATGACCGCACCGCCTGTTTTCGCAAAACCAAATCGCGTTCCTTGTCCGTCACAATTGGAACCAGCAGCGGCACAATTTCTTTTTTCCCGCTATTGCCCAGCGCCTCCACCGTCTTGACCGCGTTGCTGCCCTGCAAAGAACTTTTCAGCAAAGCAGAACCGTCATTCGCCAAAATCAGACGCACCGCTTCCACCCCGCTTTCCTGCGCCGGATTATTGATCGCGACCTGCAGTAAACCTTCGTTCTGATCCTTGAGTTGAAGTTGTTTGACGACTTCAACGAAAGTTGGCGTGCCGCGAGTTTTTTTCAGAAGTTTGTCAGCCGCTTTTTTGAATTCTGGATTGGCACTAATATCCACGTCTTTCAAACGGCTCAGGGCTTCAAGCGCAATGCTGAGCCGTTGTTGCTCGGTCAATCCACTGGCGGAATTCGTCGCAGCCCCAAAAGCCGAAGCGCAAACGGCCATCAAAAACACCAGGAGATATTGTTTTCGCAAACGAAATTGCATCACGAATTTTTTGCCGAAGATCGGAGGATAAACAAGCCTGGAACTTTCAAATGAACAAAACGCCTTCCCGCCTGAGCAATGCTTCCTTCCATTTCAGCCCGCCGGAAAATCCGCCGATCTTCCCGCGCACCGCCACCAGCCGATGGCATGGAATCAAAATCGGGATTGGATTCATGCCGCACCCGCGACCCACGGCGCGCATGGCTTTCGCATTTCCCAATTCACGCGCGACTTCGCCATAGGTTTTTGTTTCGCCAATCGGAATCTTTTCCAACTCGGCCCAAACGCTTCGTTGAAAATCAGTGTTGTCGCTCAAATCATACGGCGGCGGATTTGAAATTGGTTTTGCCGCCAGAGCTTCTTTCAAAGCGCGCGTCGTCAATTTGTGCCAGCGAGAAATCTGCGTGCGGACTCCTGGGATTTCCGCCCACGCCGCCGTTGGTTTTTTGGAAGCAGGAAAATCCAAACGCATCAAACCTTTGTCCGAATAGTGCGCCAAAAAAATTCCGTCCGGCGTTTGAATGGGCAAGCTCGCAATAGGCAACCGATGTTTTGATTTCATTCGGCGATTAGTGATGACGCCAAATCATCGCGATAATTCCCCAAAGGACGAGCAGTAGAACAACGGTCAGGACGAGAAACCGGTTTCGCGCGACGCGCTTTTCGTAACGCAACGGTCGCAAGCCTTGAATGCTTCCCGACGCCAAATAATTGACGAGCTTGGGATTTGCCGTGGGACGCGCACGAAAATTGCCTTTCAGCCGGCCCAGAAATCCGACCAGATCATATTTACGGAGACCGAGTTGATTGAATTGTTCCGGTGACGCAGCCTTTTCGTTCGAAGTCTGCAAACGATGCTGGTTTACTTCTTCAAAAACCGGCTCGTGATGTTTCGGCTCTGGTGGAACAGGAGATGTCACCGGAATCGTCGCGCCGTGAGGTAAAGCAGTCGAGCGGACGCGAAGATGCGAAGTGTTTTGCGGCGCTTCCGAATTGAGCTTCTTGATTTGCGATTCGAGCGCGGCGATTTCCGCGTTCAAAGCCTTGGCACGTTCGGAAATGGGATCTGCTTTTTTCTTGAAGAGTCCCATGATTAAAACTAGCGCCGCAACAGCAGCATGACGAAAATTCCGAGGCCAACCAAAACCAGCGGCCACGTTAAAGCGAATCCGAGTTTAAAAAGCTGTCCGAAACTTTGGGTCGCGAAAATCTGTGGAGCAGAATTCGCCGTTTGTTTCTCTTTTTCCAAAACGGGTGCGCCGGACAAAACGGAAAATTTTAGCCGCGCGGAATTCCATTCCATCCGCCCATTTTCAATCGTGGTCAGCGCGCGAGTCAGTTCAACATTGAAATTTTCTTTGCTCCAACTTTGGTCGCTGATGTTTTGCAGTTTTTGCAACGCTTCTTTCAAATCGGAAACAGCTTTGGCCATTTGCTCGGCGTCGCGGCGCGAGGCAAATTCCGCTTCCTCAAGCAAACCGAGTCCGCGCGTGAGGTTCTGCAACATTTCATCGCGGCCAGTTTGAAACTCCAACTGGCGACGGCGCAGTTCTTCGAGGCTCGATCGTTCGCGTTCCAATTCTTCCTGGGCGCGCTTGAGTTCGGCAAGTTTGCTGTGGGTGTCGCTGACGCGCGACTCGACTTCTTCGCGGGTAGGAGGACGTTCGGAATCGCCGGTGGATGAAGTCATAGTGCTGGCGTAACCCGTTTTGCGGGACGGTTGAAAATCGCTGTCCACAAAATCCGATGCATCAAATTGTGAAGGCATGACCGGAGATTAAACATCTGTTTTCGCGCTGTAAAGCAAAGCGATTGATTTTCCATCCTAATCTTACTCCTGCTCATAATCTTAATCTCTCCGAAAAGATTAAGAATAAGAACGAACTTACAAAATATTTGCGGCAAGCTCGGCCAGATCCGAGCGCTCGCCTTTTTGTAATTCGATGTGGGCGGCAATGGGATGCTCGCGGAATTTGCTGATGATGTAATTGAATCCGTTCGACGACGAATCGACGTAGGGATTATCAATTTGATACGGGTCGCCGGTGAAAATAATTTTCGTCCCATGACCAACACGCGTGATAATCGTTTTCACTTCAAGCGGCGTCAGGTTCTGAGCTTCATCGATGACCATGAATTGGTTGGCGATGCTGCGTCCGCGAATGTAACTCAGCGCCTCCACCACAATACTTCCGGTGCGCATTAAATCGGTGCTGCGGCGGTGTTCGTGTCCCATGTTCAAATCACTCAGCATTTCCAACGCGTCGTGAATCGGTTGCATCCAAGGAGCCAATTTTTCTTCGAGCGAACCCGGCAAAAATCCAAGTTCTTTGCCCATGGAAATCGTCGGGCGCGCCAC
>JBDSLX010000236.1:0-3168 GCA_039916145.1 Verrucomicrobiota bacterium
TTATTACTGGAACGCATTCCAACGAAGCCGCTTTAGAAAAGATTCTGTGAAATTTACCATTCAAGGCACAGGGCGAACAGTTCAAACTCGTTCACACCTTTTGCCTGCGTTTACTCACAATAAAAGACACCTGGGAGGAGTTTTTATTGTGAGTCAACTCGCAGTGGGGAACGCATCGCATCCTTCCTCGACACGAATAGGGAGTTCCGTACAACTTTTGTGGTGAATAGACAAACCTTTCCCCAAGTCAGATTTTTTCAATTTAATTATGAACCGAAGAACATTTCTAAAAACAACTTTATTGACGGGCAGCGCGCTGCCATTTGGTTTCAACGCGCTGGCGCAAAATGAAAAATCATCTGTCGCGCCCCGCAAATTTATCCTCGGCTCGCCGCTGACACACTCGGATTGGATGATCAAGCCGAACATCGCGTGGGGCGAGGAAGGCGTGCGCCACATGCTCGACATGTGCAAGGCGGCGGGTTGGTCGAAGATTTACTGGCGCGTGTTCGACGGCGGACGTTCCTGTTACAACAGCAAACTGCTCCGACCGATGGGCCAGTGGGACGAAGACAGTTTTTGGACTCCGAAAACCGACGAAGACAAGGCGCTGCTGCAACGATACACGCCCAACATGACGCCGGAACAACGCGCGGCTCTCGTGAAAAAATTTGATGCGATGGATTACGGCACGTTCGACAGCTTCGCGGCGGCTATTCGTTACGGACACAAAATTGGTTTGGAAATTCACGCATGGCTCTCCATCAACGAAGAAGATCACGGCTGGGGTTTGCGCACGGAATTTTCCAAAAAGCATCCGGAGTTTCGCTGGCGCAAACGCGACGGAATTTTTTATCGCTCGCAATTGAGCTTCGCGTTTCCAGAAGTTCGCAAATACAAACTCGCGCTGCTCAAGGAACTACTGGCTTACGACCTCGACGGATTTTTCTTCGATTGGATTCGCACCGGCGACGTGCGCGATAATCCGCAAACCGATGCAGATGGCGTGGCGGGCAATGGCTACGAAGAGCCGCTGGTGAAAAAGTTTAAGAAGAAGTTTAAGATTGATCCGGGCGAAATTAAAAATGGCGACGAACGCTGGGTGCAGATGCGCGCCGAACCGCAGACGGATTTTGTGCGCGCGGCGCATAAATTAATTCGTTCGCAAAAGAAAAAACTTCCGATATCTGCGCTGGTCTCGCATCCGTGGCATTATCGCGGCGAACAAAATAAAATTGACGGAAATTTGCGCGGACTTTTGCTCGACGTGAAGACGTGGGCGCGGGAGGGACTCGTGGACTCAGTTGTCGGCGCAGGATATTACCGCGACGGTGGCAACGCCGAGATGGCCTATCAAGCGTTGCGAAAAGAAACGGAAAACAAAGTGGATGTCTGGATTTACGCATGGGTTCCCAACTCGGTCGCGGAGGCAGAACAAACTTTCGCCCTCGCAGAGAAAGTTGGCGCGAAGGAAATTTTATATTGGGAAGCGGATTACATCGATGACCGCGTTGCTGAAATAAAAACTGCGATGAGTAAACGTGCCGCGCAATAATTCCAGAAAATTTTACGCGCCAACAAATCCGTTGGAAACAGTTTCATGGAATCAGAAATTCGCATGAAAAAAATAAACAAAATTACCCGGCGTGACTTTCTTGGCCGGATTCAAGGTGTCGCAATCTGTTCTGTCGCGAGTGAGACTTTTTTTCGCGCTGGCTTCGCGCGGGCAGCGGTTAAATCGGATAAATCCACGGCGGAGGACGTTGGCGATCGCGCCTGTCTTTTTCTCGATGACCGCTTTGTCGAGAAGCAAACGGGACTTACGCGAACGTGGCATCAAGGCAAGCCGCTGCCAGAGCCAGCGATCGTTGGCGACGCGTGGGATAAATGGCCGCACCTTTTTGGCAGCGCGATTTACAATCCGCAGACGAAGATTTATCAGATGTGGTATAGCAGCATTCGGGAAGGGATGTTTTACGCAGAGTCCCACGACGGGCGGAAATGGACGAAACCAAAACTCGGATTGATCGACGCGAACGGCTCCAAAGAAAACAATTGGGTGATGTCGAGCGTCTCGCTGCCAAATGTTCTGCTGGATTTGAACGAAAAAGATCCAGCCGCCCGTTACAAACTTTTCGCATGGGACCATATTTATTACAGCAAGGAGCCAAAGGAAGATCGCGTGAATGGCCACACGCTGTTCGGTTCTCCAGACGGCATTCATTGGAAGTTGATTGGAAAAGGAATTCCCGGACGGCTGATGTCACTCGACGAGCGGTGCGCGAATTTTATTACGCCGGACACAAACCAGGTCATCTGGGACAACTTGGGCAAGCGGTATCTTTCAACTTTCCGCACTTATCCAAAACGATGGGAGCTTGGTGAATTTGAAACGGGACGCCGCCGCTCCATCGGCATCACGAGTGCGAAGCAAATCACCGGGCCGTGGGAACCGATTATTACTTCGCTCGTCCCCGACGAACAGGATGACGCTGCTGCGGCCAAAGCGATGCGGGAAATTCCGCCCGGAAAAAGATGGGCCGAGTTGTATTCAATGCCGCTGTTTAATTACGGCAATCATTACATTGGCTTGTTGAGTTTGATTCACGTTGCCCTCAGCAATGACGGAGTGATGACTGCGAACGCTCCCGGCGGCGGAGATTTGCAACTCGCTTTTAGCCATGACGGCTTGAAGTGGCATCGTCCGGTGGGTAGGACGACGCTCATCGGTCCGAGCAACGCAAATGAGCTTCATCCGACATACGCCGCGTGTTCCGCGCCCATCGAAATGGGGAACGAGATTTGGATATTTTATAGCGAGCAGAACTCTTCACATCCGACAGCCGTTAATCCGAACTCACAAATCCGCGCCGCTGCCTGGCGAAAAGATGGTTTCGCATCGCTCGCCGCTACCGGACAAAAGCCCGGCACATTGACAACACCGCCGCTGCGTTTTGCGGGAGAGAAATTGGAGTTGAACGTCGAGACAAACGAAGGCGGCTCCGTGCGGGTCGCGCTTCTCTCGGCGAGTGGGAAGCCCCTCAAAGGTTTTGAGGAAAGTAAGTGCGACGTGGTGAAACAGAGTTCGATTGCTCACACCGTGACTTGGAAAGGTCGTGGCAATCTTGCCGCGCTGCGGAACGATCCAGTCCGAATCCAAATCACATT
>JBDSLX010000237.1:0-3012 GCA_039916145.1 Verrucomicrobiota bacterium
AAAACGTTAACGAAAGGGAAATATGAAGAATCAAATTATGATCGGGTTGGTAGCGGTGGGATTAATCACGGGTTGTGCGACCCGCGAAGATCGAGACGATTCCGACAGGATGAATGAAAGCTCGGGAGCGGCCACGAGTCCAAAAGCTGGCACGAAGTTGAGCGACCTTCCTGACGCCGTGCAAAAAGCAATTACGGCCAGGGCGCCGAATGCGAAGATTGACGACATTGACAAAGAAACCCGTTCGGGTCGAGTGGTCTATGAAATCCAATTTGCTGAACCGGGTAAAAATCCGAAACTGCACATTGCCGAAGACGGATCTTTTGTTGAAGGCGAAAAGTAAAGCTGACAACTCCTCGTAGTGGCGATCTTCGGATCGCCGCTTTTTTTTGAATTCAACCAGGGGCCGTCACGGAAGTTTAAATCACTTTTTATCCGGCGGATTGTCTTCTGCGCAGACCGACGAAGTGAGCTTGGGTATCTTGCACATGTGCCAGAAGTTAAAAAGCAGTTGGAGCATTCGCGCAAATTCATCCGCGCTGGTTGGTTTTTGCAGATAACAGTTGGCGTGCAACTGGTGGGCGAGAACCACATCGGACTCAATTGCTGATCCTGTTAAAACGACCACCGGGATGACGCTGCATTCCGGATGATTTTTCAGCCATTTCAAAACTTCAAAGCCATTGACCTTCGGCATCTTCAGGTCTGTGATCACCACACCGGGAAAAGGGAACGCCGTGCGGTCGTGATAGGGTCCACTTCCCTTTAAGTAAGCGATAGCTTCGCTGCCGTCTCGGACGATCTGAATGGGATTGCGGATTCCAACTTTTCTTAGAGTCCTCTCTAAAATCAAAGCATCGTCGGCATTATCTTCTGCAACTAAAATAGCGGGCCTCTGGTTCCACATGGACAGCAGTTTCAATTCTGCTCAATTTTTTGCAATGTAAAACCGTGAAAGCATTTCCCGAACTTGCAGTTCGCCCGCCCCGACCATTTTAGTCTCGCACCCTGAACGCGTTTGATGATGGAGACAACGTGCCTGGCGAAGAACAGAAAGATTTGATCTGAAGGTGTGACCTGTCTCGGTTTTATTTTAAGGCCAAGACATTTCTTTGCGCTCGCTTGACACCTTCGCGCGCAAACTTCATTTTCACATCCGCTGAGATTCTCAGGCGACGACGGTGGTTTTTATGAACATGCACAATTTATTTGATTCACTCCAAAAATTTGATCTCGGCAACGGCCAGCAAGGCTCCTTTTATTCGCTGCCTGCGCTTGAAGCCGCTGAAGTAGGGAAAATTTCCAAGCTGCCGGTTTCGATTCGGCTCGTGCTCGAATCGGTGTTGCGCAATTGCGACGGAAAAAAGGTGATGGAACAAAACATCCGCGCACTCGCCAACTGGCAACCAATGGACCGGCGCACGGAGGAAATTCCATTCGTGGTCGCGCGCATTGTTTTGCAGGATTTTACGGGAGTTCCCTTGTTGGTGGATTTGGCGGCGATGCGTTCTGCCGTGGCGTTGATGGGAAAAAATCCGAAGATGATCGAGCCGCTCGTGCCGGTGGATTTGGTGGTGGATCATTCTGTGCAGGTGGATTTTTCCGGCACCGCCGATGCGATGGAGCGCAATCTTGATGTGGAGTTTCGCCGCAACCGCGAACGCTACCAGCTTTTGAAATGGGGCATGCAAGCCTTCAACACCTTTAAAGTTGTCCCGCCGGGAATCGGCATCGTGCATCAGGTCAACCTGGAATATCTCGCGAAGGGCGTTCTGCAACGTGCTGCCAGCGTCTCGCTGGCAGAATCCGGAACTGCCGGCGAGACGCCGACAGCACTCTATTATCCCGACACACTGGTCGGCACGGACTCGCATACGACGATGATCAACGGTTTGGGAATTGTTGGTTGGGGCGTTGGAGGAATCGAAGCCGAAGCCGGGATGCTTGGACAGCCGGTTTATTTTCTGACGCCGGACGTGGTTGGCGTTCATCTCACTGGCTCGCTGCAAGAAGGCGTCACGGCAACTGATCTCGCTCTCACGATTACGCAGATGCTCCGCAAAGCAAAAGTCGTTGGGAAATTTGTGGAGTTTTACGGACCCGGCGCGGCGGCGCTCGCCGTGGTGGATCGCGCCACGATTGCGAACATGGCTCCCGAATACGGCGCGACGATGGGCTTTTTCCCAATAGATGGCGAGACGGTGAATTATCTGCGCGCGACCGGGCGCAGCGAAGAACATTGCAAACTCTACGAAAATTATTATCGCGCCCAAAAACTTTTTGGCATGCCGGACAAAGGAGAGATCGAATATTCCGTCAGTCTCGAATTGGATTTGGCGAGCGTTGTTCCAAGCGTGGCTGGACCGAAACGTCCGCAGGACAGAATCGAATTGCCGAAACTCAAAGACGAATTCATCAAAGCGTTTTCAAAACCGGTTTCAGAAAATGGCTTCAATAAGCCAGCCGAAGATTTGGCAAAAAGTTTTCAGATTGATTGTGGTCGCAGCGTTGCGCCGGGCGGCGGAAGTCAGGAACCGGTTTCGCTTCGTCAGGCCGCGCAACAAAACACCAATCCGACGACCGAGTTGGAAATGGCGAACAACCGTCCGACGCCGGATGCCGTGGGCGCACCGGAAATGGTTTGTGGCGGAGAGCTTCGTCACGGGAGCGTACTAATTGCGGCGATCACGAGTTGCACAAACACCAGCAATCCGAGCGTGATGCTCGCAGCGGGTTTGCTCGCGAAGAAGGCGGTCGAAAAAGGATTGAAGCCAATTCCCAGTGTAAAAGCTTCGCTCGCCCCCGGTTCGCGCGTCGTGAGTGATTATTTGGAGAAAGCCGATTTACAAAAATATTTGGACGCACTGGGTTTTAATCTCGTTGGATACGGTTGCACGACTTGTATTGGAAACTCCGGTCCGCTTGCGGCGCAGATTGAAGACACGGTGACAAAAAATGATTTGGTGGCGGCTTCGGTTCTTTCTGGGAATCGCAATTTTGAAGCGCGCGTGC
>JBDSLX010000238.1:0-8526 GCA_039916145.1 Verrucomicrobiota bacterium
CAATTTGGCATTTCTCAAAAAATTGGAATATGCCCGGCGGGCCCGGTCTGCGGTGGATTTTTTGCGCGCTTCTTCTCGTGATTCCGTATGTCTGGCTCGGACGCGGTTTCGCCGCAACGCAACGAACGAAACGCGTTTATAAATTTGCGGAAAACTAAAATGGAAATTGCCTTTGTCATCATCGCCGGTCTGATTCTCGGCAGCGCCATTGCCGCGATGAGTCTGCGCAATCTCGTCCATTGCGCGTTTTGCACTGTGCTGACTTTCGCCGGGCTCGCGGCGATGTATTTGCAATTGAACGCCCAATTCGTTGGCTTCGCGCAAATCCTCGTTTACGTCGGTGCTGTCGCGATCCTGATTTTGTTCGCTGTGTTGCTGACGCGAAACAGCGAGACGCAACCGAATACCCGAATCGCATCACCGTCGTGGATTGTTGGAATTCTTGTCGCCGTTTCAGTTTCGGGAACATTGATTTACGCCGTCGTCAAAAGCACAAGAATCGCCCAAACCCTTCCGCCTGTGCCCGACGCAACGGTTAAGAAAATTGGTGAGCAGTTAATGACAAATTACGTGTTGCCGCTGGAAATCGTCGCCCTCTTACTCACGGCCGCAATGATTGGCGCCGTCATCATCGCCATGCGCGATTCTGAAAAGCACGTAGCCTCCGACGTGAGGAGGCGGAGTTTGGAGAATCAAGAAAAATAAGACCGCCTCCTCACGTCAGCGGCTACGAACAAGAAAATATGATCCCGCTTCACTATTATTTAATTTTCTCGGCCCTGCTGTTCAGCATCGGGTTGGCCGGTGCCTTGACTCGTCGCAACGCCATCCTCGTCCTCATCGGCGTCGAACTGATGCTCAACGCCGCGAACCTGAATTTCATCGCCTTCTGGCGCTACAGCGAAAATCCCGAAGCCTTCGCAGGAGTGATGTTTGTCATTTTTTCCATTGGCATCGCTGCTGCCGAAGCTGCGGTTGGCCTTGCATTGATCATCGCGATTTACCGCCATTACAAAACAACTAGCTTGGAAAAAATGGATGCAATGAAGGGATAGCGCGCCTCTCGAATATGAGCAGCGGCGACATTTAGCTGACCAAGCGCAGCCGCGCAATAATACCTTTGATACAATGATGCTGACGAAGAGTGCGACATTATCAGAAAGATACAGAAGGTAGTCTCCTATTATCCAATTTCCACCTCCGCAGTTTCAATTTTTCTTCGGGAAATTTCTTCCAACTCCAGCGACGCCATTTATGATGCCGTCGCTGGATGATTACATTTCTGCACGGCAAACTAATTGATGCGCTCCCGACTCAGGTCACGGTGGATGTGAATGGCGTTGGTTACGACGTGCTGATTCCGCTTTCGTCATTCGACAAATTGCCCTCGCCGGGAAATGAAATAAAACTCCTTACCCATTTGCAAATCCGCGACGACGCACATGTGCTTTATGGTTTCGCGACCGCTACCGAGCGCGAACTTTTTCGTCTGCTCATTAACAATGTCAGCGGTATCGGTCCTAAAATTGCATTGAACATTTTAAGCGGAATCAACGCGACAGCTTTTCGTGGTGCGGTGGCGGGCAGCGATGTAAAAATGCTTTCTTCGATTTCCGGCGTAGGGAAAAAAACCGCCGAGCGAATCGTCGTCGAACTGAAAGATAAAATTGGCCAAGCGGGCGCGCTCGAAGCCAGCAGCGCAAGCCGCACACTTTCTGATTCCGATCAAAAAATAAATGATGCTGTCCTTGCGCTCATGGCACTCGGTTTCAAACAACTTGAAGCGCACGAATCCATTCGCGGCGCGCAAGCCGTCCTCGGTTTGCAGGCGAGCGTGGAAGATTTGGTGCGAGCCAGTTTGAAAAAAGGCGCGTGATGTCAGTCCACTCCCAACCGCGCGTTCCAAAACAAGCTTCGGGAATCGTTGTTCCGCAGCCGATCAGTTGGCGCAGAAGACTTGCGGCTTCGGCCGTTTATGGAGTGGCGAAATTATTTATGGCCTCGTGGCGTTGTCAGGCGACGCATGTGGAAATTCCGAATTACAACGGCCCAATGATTTTCTGTGTCTGGCATAATCGTCTCGCGCTTTCGATGGTCGCGTATTCACACTTTGGCAAGGCGATTTGGCCGAGCGCTGGCCTTGCCGCGATGATCAGCGCCAGCAAAGATGGAGGTTTACTGGCATCGGTTTTAAAAAAATTCGGCGTCCAAGCGGTGCGCGGTTCGAGCAGCCGTCGCGGACGGCAAGCGCTCCTCGAATCAACCACGTGGATGGAAAAAGGTTTTCATATCGCGATCACGCCCGATGGTCCGCGCGGGCCGCGTTATCGAGTTCAAGATGGCGTCCTGGCCTTGGCGCAAGTCACCGGAGCGCCCATCGTTCCCGTTTCCGCTCGGATCCGTGGAAAAATCCGACTGCGAAGCTGGGATCGATTTCAAATTCCACTGCCCTTTGCCCGATGCGATATACACTTCGGCGCGCCGATCCATATTCCACGCGAACTTTCAAACCACGAAAAAGAAAAATTTCGCAAACAACTGCAAAAAGCGTTGATGGAATTTACGGTTGATTAATTACTTCGTGGATTTCTCCTCAGGAAAATCCTGGCGATATTTTTCAACGCGCCCCATCACGGCCCGCACATAATTGCTCGTCCCCGGAAAACCGATTTGCTGGATGAAAATCTCGCTGTTTGTCGCAGCAGCACCGCCGATCCATTTTAAAACATTTCCGCGACCGGCATTGTAATCGGCCAACGCGTAAGGAATCGGATTGTCGGTTTTCGTGTAGCGTTTCAGAAGTTTTTTCAAATACCACCCGCCGACGAGTGTGTTCGTGCCGGGATCGAGAATTTCTTCGTGCTCGAATGGATAAATTTTTTCCGCCGATGCCCAGTCCAGCGCGGCGGCCTCGCGAATTTGCATCAAGCCAATTTCGTGCGCTTTTCCCCGCGCCGTTGAATCGAATTTGGTCTCGCGCCAAACGACTGCTTTGATCAGAGCCGGATCAACCTCATAACGCTGGGCCGCCGTGAGGATTTCTTGGTCAAAATGCTGTTCCCGCCGATTGCGCCAGAAAAAATAAACGGCAAGACAGATTAAAAAACATCCGCCGATCAGATAAATTTTCCGCAGCAATTTCATTCGCTCTGGATGTAATCCGAAATCGCCGCGCGCGGGAATTCCAAAACAACGTGCTGCCAGCGTCCCGCTGGCAGTCTGGGAGCGTGATCTTTAAAGGAGCTTGTAAGAACCTGCGACGGTTTTCGGATCTGCCAGCGGGGCGCTGGCAGCACGTTGTTCTCGTTTTCCCTTTTTAATTGTTCATTTTTAATTTCTCATTCACCCGATGATTGCCCGCGTCACACTCGAACTCGCCCTGCGCAAGGAGTTTGATTATTTGATCCCATCGGAATTGGTCGGACAGATCGACGTGGGCAGCCGTGTCAAAGTTCCTTTCGGTCATCGGCATGTGATGGGTTGCGTCACCGCGCTCGTCGAGAATTCTCCACACACCAATCTTCGCGAGATCACAAAAGTCATCGGCAAACAAACTTTGGTCACGCCGAAGATTCTAAAACTCGCGCGCTGGATTGGTGAATATTATTGCTGTCCGCCGGAAATCGCGTTGAAAAGTGTTTTGCCCGAAGCCGTTCGCAAAGAAAAAGACGGTTGGCGCGAACAATTGTTCGTGCGCGTTCTGCCGGTCACGGGCGAGTTGCCCAAGCTCACCAAACGTCAACAGGAAATCTGGAAAATTCTGGAGCAACGAAAAGAAATCGCGCTCCAGGAATTGCTCGCGCTCGCCGAAACCGACGCCGGAACCGTCCGCCGATTGGAAGACAAAGGCTTGATCCAAATCGCCGCGCAAATTTCCGAACGAGATCCGTATGCGAAAGAAAATATTCTACCAACGCAGTCGCTGGAATTAAATGCCGAACAGAAAACCGCGCTTGAGAAGATCAAAGACGCGATGGATCGCCAGCGTGCTGCCAGCGTCCCACTGGCAGATCCTAAAAATGTCCCAACAGGTTCGCCGCCCTCCGTGATAACCATACGTTCAGACTGCCAGCGGGACGCTGGCAGCACGTTGTTTGATCCGGCCATCTCGCCTTTTTTTAATAAACAAGCCGACGTCCAAAAATTTTCCGGTTGGCTCCCGCATTGGCGACAGGCGGACAAACTTTATTTCGTTACTTTCCGTTTGCAGGATTCAGTTGCGCAAAGTGTGCTCAACCAATGGAAGGAAGAAAGAGAGAGTTGGAAAAAACATCATCCGCAGCCGTGGAGCGACAAAGATTCCGCTGAATACCACGAACGCTTCACCGAGCGCATGGAACAATGGCTGGACGCCAGCTATGGAAGCTGCGCCCTGTCGCGACCAGATGTCAGCGAAGTTGTGGAAAAAGGGCTGCGCCACTTCGACGACGTTCGCTATCAACTCGGCGATTTCGTCATCATGCCGAATCATGTGCATGTGCTGGTTCGCCCGGCTTCGGAGCATCCTCTTTCCGAGATTTTGCATTCGTGGAAATCTTTTACCGCGAAAAAAGTGAATGCGCTGCTCGAACAGGATGGAAAATTCTGGCGGGAAGAATCTTTTGATCATCTGGTGCGAAGTGAAAGTCAGCAGGAAAAGTTTCGCCTCTACATCCGCGAGAATCCGATCAAGGCATGCTTGAAGGGAGGAACGTTTCGAGTGGGACAACGTGCTGCTAGCGTCCCGCTGGCAGTTCCCGTTTCCACATCACCGCTAAAACATTCACCCGCATCGGCAGGTGCCACGCCCAACTGCCAGCGAGACGCTGGCAGCACGTTTCTTCTGCACGGCGTCACGGGCAGTGGGAAGACGGAAGTTTATTTGCAGGCGATTGCTCATGTGCTCGAACAGGGTAAGGGCGCAATTGTTTTGGTGCCGGAAATTTCTCTCACGCCGCAAACGGTTGAGAGATTCAAAGCACGATTTTCTTCGGGACCGTTGAAAACATTGGTCGCGGTTTTGCACAGTCATCTTTCGGCGGGCGAACGCCACGACGAATGGCACAAGATTCGCCAAGGCCGCGCGCGCATTGTCATTGGCGCGCGCTCAGCGGTTTTTGCGCCGGTTGATCCGCTGGGCTTAATCATCGTCGATGAAGAACATGAGAATTCTTACAAACAGGAAGAAGCACCCCGCTATCACGCTCGTGATGTCGCGGTGGTGCGTGGACAAATGGAAAATGCTGTTGTCGTTCTCGGCACAGCCACGCCGTCGCTCGAAAGTTTTTACAACGTCACCAACGGAAAATACGCGCTGCTCGAATTACTGAAACGCGCTGATGACAAGAAAATGCCGGTCGTTCGTGTGATCGATATGCGTCAGGTCGCGCGCAAAGAAAAAGGTCCGCAGATTTTTTCTCACCAACTGAAAGAAGCCATCACGCAACGACTCGAAAAAAAAGAGCAAACCATTTTGTTTTTGAATCGGCGTGGGTTTGCGACCTCGATGCAATGTCCGCTTTGTGGTTATGTTGCAGAATGTCCGAATTGCAGCGTCTCGCTCACGTATCATCGCGCGGCGGAAAAACTTGCCTGCCACATTTGCGGCCACGACCAAAAAGCGCCGACCATTTGTCCTGAACCGAAATGCCGCAATCCGCAGATTCGTTTTTCCGGCATGGGCACGGAAAAAGTTGAATCAACTCTGGTGAAATTATTTCCGCACGCGAAAATCCGGCGAATGGATTCCGACACGCTCAAGCGCAAAGAGGATTACCGAAATATTCTCGGCGATTTCAAACGGGGCAAGATCGACATTCTCGTTGGCACGCAGATGATTGCGAAAGGGCTTCATTTTCCGAATGTGACGCTGGTGGGAATTATTTACGCAGACCTGAGTTTGCACGTTCCCGATTTTCGCGCGGGCGAACGGACCTTTCAATTGCTCACGCAAGTTTCCGGTCGTGCCGGTCGTGGCGATGTCGAGGGCGAAGTTTTTGTGCAGGCGTTCACGCCGTTTCATCCGGCGATACAATTTGCGCGGCGTCACGACTTCGCCGGATTTTACGAACAGGAAATTGATTTTCGCGAACAGTTGAAATATCCGCCGCTCAGTCGCGTGGCGTTGCTGACTGTTAAAGGGCGCAATGAGGAGAAGGTGAAATTTTCGGCGGCACATTTGCGGAAGGAACTGGAGAAAGTGACGAGCGAAAGTGGGAAAGTGGGAAAGCGAGAAAGTGAGATGGGCGAGTTTGAATTTGCAGGCGAGAAATTAGAATCTCCGAAGCCCACTTTCTCACTTTCTCACTTTCCAGATTTAATCATCGCCGGCCCCGCGCCCGCGCCGCTCGCCCGCGCGGAAACTCAATACCGTTTTCAAATCATGCTGCGGACAAAACAGATGACGAAGCTCAGTCACGTTTTGTCGAGCGTCACCCAATCGCTCAAGTTGCCCGATGAAGTGTCCGTGATTGTGGATATTGACCCGGTGAATTTGTCGTGAACGTGCTGCCAGCGTCCCGCTGGCAGAATGCGCGCGCCCAACGCGGGTAAATGTTTTGGTTGTGAGGTGAAAAGGGATCTGCCAGCAAGATGCTGGCAGCACGTTGCGGAGCTTGAGTTCCATGCCGCGATTTTGCAGAATTTCGCGGAACAAACTTATGAAATTGCCAAAAATTATTTTTAGTCTCATCGCAACTGGATTTCTTTTCGCAACCCACGCGGTCGCGAAAGATAAATACACCATCGGCCTTGTCGCGAAGTCGCAAGGGAATCCTGTTTTTCAAGCGGCGCGAGTCGGTGCGGAACAAGCCGCGAAAGACCTGGGTACAAAATATAAAATCCAAATCAAAATTGATTGGCGCACGCCGAATGAAGAAGACGCGCAGAAACAAGCGGAGGCGATTGAGCAACTGGTTTTGAGTGGTGCGGATGGAATCGCTGTGAGCTGTTCGGACGCGAATAAATTGACCGACGCAATTAATTCTGCCGTGAAAAATGGCGTGCCGGTGGCGACGTTTGATTCCGATGCTCCCGCGAGCAAACGCTTCGTGACGTTCGGCGTCGATGACGTGAAGTGCGGCGAGCAAGTGATGGAGGAACTTGGAAAAATTATGGGTGGCAAAGGCGTTGTTGCGATTCTTGCGGGAAATCAAAATGCGCCGAATCTTCAGAAGCGCGTGCAAGGCGTGAAGAATGCCGCAAAGAAATTTCCCGGAATTAAAATTCGCGAAACGTATTACCACAAAGAAACGCCGCAGGACGCCGCTGCGAAAGTTGAGCAGGTCATGCAGGCGAATCCTGACATTACCGGCTGGGCGATGATTGGCGGCTGGCCGCTTTTCACCGACAACGCGCTCAAATGGCAACCCGGCACGGTGAAATGCGTTTCCGTGGACGCGCTTCCGCCGGAATTGGCGTATCTGCGCAGCGGCCATGTGCAGTTACTTTTGGCGCAGCAGGTTTTTGAGTGGGGCTATCGTTCCGTCGAACACATCGTCAACAAGGTTCATCTGAAAAAAAATCCGGCGAACGTGAAAGATGTCAGCCCGCTCGTTCCGGTGACGAACGAGAACGTCGATGAGTTCGCCAAGAATTGGGAGAAGTGGTTGCCGAAATAAAAAATTATGGGACTCGACGGTGTTGAAATCGTGATGGAAGTCGAAGAAGCGTTTGACATTGTTATCGCTGATTCGGACGCAGAAAAATGTATGACTCCTTTTGATTTGATCGAACTCGTCATGAGCAAGGTTGGGCGGACTGATCGGGCTGGATGTCTGAGCCAACGCAGCTTTCATTTTCTTCGGCGCGCGTTTGTCAATGAAGTTGGAATTGCCCGTTCAGATTTTAGTTTGGACGTTCCGTTGAAACGTTTTTTATCCAAGCCGGACCGCAAACGGAAATTGCAAGCGATTGGTAAATCAGTCGGGGCGGATTTGGTTTCCGAGTTGGTGCTGCCACGATGGATTGGGACGATGATCCTTTGCACTGGAATATTTACAGGAATTGCGGTCTGGCTTTACACGCGTTCTCTGCCGTCGCCCCTCCTCCAATCGTTGAGTTTGGTTTGGGGAATTATTGCGAGCGTAGCGGCTCTAAAATTGGGTTTCGTCGTGACACGCCCGTTGAGAGACGATTTTCCCGACAAACTTGCCACGGTTGGAAAAACCACCCGCTGGCTGGTTGGGCATAATCCAAGTTTGTTTAGTGACCTACCCGGTGAATGGTCGCGGAAACAAGTGGCGGAAAGAGTGCGCGAAATCGTAATTGAAATGCTTTGTTGCGAAAAAACTTACCGCGAAGATGCGCGGTTCGTGGAAGACTTGGGACTGAGTTAATTATGGCTTACGATTCCTTTCGCGATTTTATTTCAGCGCTCGATGCCGAGGGTGAACTGATTCGTATTTCGCAACCGGTCGCGACGGAATTGGAAATCACGGAAATCGCCGACCGCGAAATGAAAAAGCCGGACGGCGGCAAGGCGCTTCTGTTTGAAAAGCCGACGGTGAACGGCGTAGTTTCTCCATTTCCACTTGCGATCAACACGCT
>JBDSLX010000239.1:0-15238 GCA_039916145.1 Verrucomicrobiota bacterium
TTCGCATCGCAAACGCGGATGACTTCGCCCGCAGAAAAATTTCCTTCACATCTCGTTACGCCGGGGGGCAAGAGACTTGTTCCTTTTTCGCGAAGGGATTGCTTGCAGCCGTCATCGACGTAAACCGTTCCACGAGGCGAATGGAAAAAAGCAATCCACCGTTTTCGTCCCGGAAGTTTGATGGCTTGCGGAATGAAAAGAGTTCCTTCGTCGTCGCCATTCAAAATGTTGGCGAGCACTTTTTTCTTTCCGCCAAACGCAATCACGAGCGGAATTCCGGCGCGGGTCACGATTTTCGCGGCTTGAACTTTCGACGCCATTCCACCGACGGCTGTGTCGCTGGTGGTTCCGCCAGCAATTTTTTCCAGGGTCGTGTCGATTTCTTCGATGACGCTGATTGTCTTTGGGTTCTCTTTGCCAAAATTTTCAATCACACCATCGACGGTTGTTAGAATCACGAGCAGGTCGGCGGGCAACAAACAGGCAACGAGCGCGGAGAGTTTGTCGTTGTCGCCGAATTTTAATTCGGTAAATGAGATGGCGTCGTTTTCGTTGATGATGGGAACGACGCCGTGTTCGAGCAATGTGACGAGTGTGTTGCGGGCGTTGAGATGGCGTTCATGATGTTGCAAATCGTCGTGCGTGAGGAGGACTTGCCCGACGTTCAGATCAAATTCCGCAAAAAGTTTTTCGTAAGTTGACATCAGCCGCGATTGACCGACAGCGGCGCACGCTTGCATTTTCGCGAGTTCGCTCGGACGTTTTTTGTGGCCCAAAACTCCCATGCCCGCGCCGACTGCGCCTGACGTGACGATGACGATTTCTTTTCCTGCTTTGCGCAACGCCGCTGCCTGCGCGACGAGCTGTTTCATTTGCGACAGGTCGGGTTGCTTTTTGCTGTCGGTGAGAACTCCGGTTCCGAGTTTCACGACAATGCGGCTGATATTTTTTAATGACTCACGCGACATGGGGCGGAATATGCCAGCGCGAAGTTCAATGTTTAAAGTTTAAAGTTGGTAAACGTGAATCGTTAAATGACGCGCCCCGTTTTTTGAATATTGAACTTTAAACTTTGAACTTCATATTTCGTTCATGCGCGAACCATCACTTGAATTTCTCAAGACGCTCGTCAACACGCCCAGTCCTTCGGGACATGAAACTCGCGGCCAACGTGTGTGGCTGGATTACGTGAAGCAGTTTGCCGAAGAAACATTTTCTGATGCGTACGGAAATTGCGTCGCGGTTTTGAACAAAGGCGGTTCGCCGCGAATCATGCTTGCCGCGCACGCCGATGAAATTGCGATGGCCGTGAATTGGGTGAGCGACGAGGGATTTATTTACGTTCGAAAACTGGGTGGGGTTGATCCGGCGATAACAAAAGCAAAACGAGTGGTCATTCACACCAAAGCCGGCCCCGTCAAAGGTGTGGTTGGGAATGTCGCACCGCATCTGACGAAAATGGATAAAGAGGCAAAGGCGCCGAAAATTGAAGATTTGTTTATCGACATAGGCGTCAGCAGCCGCGCGGCCGCATTGAAACTAGTTCAAGTTGGAAATCCCATTACGCTGGCTCACGAATTTGAAATGTTGCGCGGCGATTTGGCCATTGCCCGCGCGTTCGATAATCGAATTGGAACCTGGTCGGTCGCTGAAGCACTGCGTTTGTTGAAAGAGGGCAAGGGGAAGCTCGACGCCGAAATTTGCGCGGTTTCAAACATAATGGAAGAAGTCGGTTTGCTGGGCGCGCGGCAAATCGCTTATTCGCTCAAACCAGACATCGCGCTCGTCGTCGATGTCACTCATGCGACTGATTATCCGACGGTGAGCAAAGCCCAACACGGGGACGTGAAAATTGGCAAAGGCCCCACTTTGACGCACGGCGGTTGTAATCATCCAGCGATTGTTGAAAGGCTTGAAGAAATCGCGAAAAAACAGAAAATCAAAATTCAGCATGAGGCGATGTCAGCAACGAGCGGAACGGACACGGATGTTATTTTTTGGACTCGCGGAGGAATTCCCAGTGCTCTGATCAGTCTCCCAAATCGTTATATGCATTCGCCGGTTGAGTTGGTCAGCTTGAAAGATTTAGAACAAATTCCTGTTTTAATGAATTATTTCGCTCTTTCGGTTAAAAAGGGAGATGAATTTAAGTTGAAGATTTAGGCACATGTCTCTGGCTCTGTTAAGCCTCGATTGTTTTTAGCCATTTTTTACCCCACCCCGCTAAAATTTTCAGTTTGTGTTCCCGATTGGGGCAGTCGCATGTCAACTATTAAGACAGTAGGCATTGAAGCTGCTAAACTCATCTTTGATATGCCAAGGCAATCCTGCATTTTATGAAATTAGAACAACCATTCGTTAAGTCTGTACGGATTTTTGGGATGTTTTCCCTCTATTTATCCTTTTTAGCTGTCGTTGCGGTATCCAAAGCGGACGACTTACAAGGCCAGAACAGCAATGGATCAGGAGTTCCAACTGGAGTTTGGTCCAGCGGCAATCTTCAAAACTGGAAGGAATTGGAATATATTCCCTGCCGCGTCACGTTAAATGGAGGCCCAACCAGTAATAAAACAGTGACGGTAGATTTTCCCCATTCTGCCGGCGGCACACCGGGTATTGAAAATTTGACCAGTTTCGTTCCTTCTTCAAATGTCGTTATCACCGCTGGGCCTACTTTGACACAAGCGGGTGAGAATTGGACCTACACTCTCAAGGTTAACATTACGAATAACCAACTTGGCACCGTGCAATTTTTTGCCAGAATGCGGGCGGGTGCACACAATTTCGGGGGAAGTTCGTTGATGATTTCTAGTCCGCCACTCCAAATTCATAAACCCGATCCAGGTCCAGGAATTCCTAATTTAGTGGCAAAAAAAATTGGCCCAGCCACCGCCGCTCCCGGCGATGTCATTACTTATACAATTTATTATACGAACAAAGTCACAGCAGCCAACGCTGCCACTGGGGTTCAGTTAACCGATGTTTTGCCCTCTTCAGTAACGTATCTTCCAGGAAGCGCGACGGCTGGTGGAGTGGCGTTTGGAGACAATATCGTTTGGGATCTGCCGAATCTTGCCATCGGAGCCAGTGGAGTTGTGACCTATCAAGCAACCGTAAACTCCAATGTTGTGAGCGGTTCTTCGTTTCACAATTCGGTAGAAATACTCAGCGCAGAAGATGATTTTGATTATTCCGACAACACTTCGATTGTTACGACGTTGGTTGCCTTCAATCGTGCCCCAGTCGCAAATCCCGATTCTTACACAGTAAGCGAGGATGATGTCTTGAATGTGAGTGCGTCTGGAATTCTCGCGAATGATACGGATGCGGATGGCAATTCATTGACGGCGGTTCTTGTTTCCAACCCAATCCACGGCACATTGACCTTGAATGCGAATGGCTCATTTGCGTATTCGCCCGAAGCGAATTTCAACGGCACTGATTCATTCACTTATCGCGCGAATGACGGAACAAATAATTCCGGTGTTGCGACCGTCACGATTTCTGTCACATCGGTCAACGATGCGCCGGTGGCCAATCATGATTCCTACACAGTGGCGGAAGCGGGCACGTTGACGCGCACGTCAGCCAACGGAGTTTTGATTAATGATACCGATGCGGAAACTAATTCGCTCACAGCAATATTGGTGAGTGGCCCGAGCAAAGGGACGCTGACATTGAACAGTGACGGCTCATTTACGTATGTGCACAACGGGAGCGAGACGACGAGCGACAGTTTCAGTTACAAAGCCAATGATGGTTCGTTGGATTCGGGTGTGGCGACGGTGACGATCACGATCACGCCGGTCAACGATGCGCCGGTGGCCAACGACGATTTCTACACAGTGGCGGAAGCGGGCACGTTGAGTCGCACGTCAGCCAACGGAGTTTTGTTGAACGACACCGACGCGGAAACCAATTCGTTGACGGCAATTTTAGTCAGCGGCCCAAGCAAAGGCACGTTGACGTTGAACAGCGACGGCTCGTTCACATACGTGCACAACGGGAGCGAAACGACGAGCGACAGTTTCAGTTACAAAGCCAATGATGGTTCGTTGGATTCGGGTGTGGCGACGGTGACGATCACGATCACGCCGGTCAACGATGCGCCGGTGGCCAACAATGATGCCTATGAGATTTACGAAGACACTACATTAACAATCAGTGCGCCTGGAATTTTGGCTAATGACAATGATGCAGAAACAAATCTCCTGAGTGCCATTGTAGTTAGCACGACAACGAACGGAACTCTCACGCTCGATGCGGACGGCTCATTCTCATATTTACCGAATGCTAATTTCAACGGCGTTGATTCTTTCACTTATACAGCCACCGATACCGCCGCCAATTCGCTGGTTGCAACTGTGAACCTCACTATTCACCCGGTGAATGATTCTCCCAATTTCACCGCTGGTTTTTCTCAACTAATTAATCAAAACACTGGATCGCAAATGATTCAGAACTGGGCCACAAACATTCAGGCTGGACCTGCAAATGAGCAAAACCAAACGGTCGCGTTTCAAGTGAGCAACAACAACACTGGGTTGTTTTCAGAACAACCGGCTATATCTGCCAATGGCACATTGAGTTTCACACCCGCTTTCAATGCCTCTGGAAGCGCAAGCGTTGCAGTTGCGCTTAAAGATAACGGTGGAACAGCCAATGGTGGTGTGGATACTTCGCCCACGCGAATTTTTTCAATCACGGTGAATGCGCCCCCAACGGTTAACCTCATCAGTCCCACCAACCAAAGCACATTTGTCTGGGGCCAAAATATTACACTCATTGCTGAGGCCATTGATCTGGATGGCTCGGTGACGAACGTCGAGTTTTTTGCAGGGACAAGTAAATTGGGTGAAGTTTCGGCCGCTCCCTATTTTCAGGTGTTGACCAATATGCAGCCGGGAACTTATCAATTCACAGCGGTAGCGACAGACAACCTGGGTCTTTCTGCCACGTCGAGCGTGATCACTGTGACAGTGCTGAACTCGCTCCCATTCACCCAGCCTGGTCCGATGGTTTTAAATCGGCAGACGGGATTAATTGAGCAACGAATCCGCGTCGGAAATCCTACCCCGCTGACCTTGAGTGCGGCGCGAGTGTTGGTCTTCAATCTTCCCAGCGGGGTGCGTGTTTACAACGCCAGCGGAACAAACAACGGCATTCCGTTTGTGCAATACAATCAACCGATTTTCCCCGGAGGATCAGCAGAAATGTTGATTGAATATCTGGTGCCCAGTCGGGTTCCACCAAGCACGACGCTGATTTTGGAAATTGTTCCAACAAGTCCGGCGGCGGAAACGGTGGTGGGTCTTCCTCAAAAAATTGATCGCGCACTGTGGTTCACCGGCGGCACCTTCCTGATCGAATTCACTTCCGTAGCGAATCGGTTTTACTCCATTCAATACAGCTCCGATTTAGTGACTTGGAAAGCGTCAAGTTCGGTGCAAGGAACCGGCAGCAAAGTGCAATGGATTGACAACGGCTCGCCCAAAACAGAAAGCCTGCCGGCGAATTCGGGCCAGAGATTTTATCGCATCATTCGTCTGCCTTAAACATCAACCAACATTATGAGATATAATTTTTTGGTGTGCCGATGGATTTTTTTTTCCATGATGCTTGCGACGATGGTTTCCGCGCAAAGCAATCGTCCGACTCGTGAAGACGTTGAATGTCGTTGTGGTGAATCGCTCAATCGCTTTGGCGTCAGTTATCGAATGGGTTTTAATATTTCCGCTCGCTTCAAAAATCTTGGAGGCTTTGCCGCGCAGAGCAATCCCGGCCCGGCGACTAACGGCGTCGATCACATTTACGATGACGGCTATAATCGTGTGGACAGCAGCACCAATGCGGCTAACTCGACTTGGTTCTGGGGATATCAAAACGCGAGCCAACTTCCCGGCAACGACACCCTCGTGATGAATAGTTCTTCTTCTGCGGCAAAGAACACGTCGAAAAATCAGGAAGAAGATCCGCAGCACGGACTTGAAATTACCTACAATCGCCAACTAGGCCGAATGGGAGAATGCAAATGGGGAATGGAAGCGGCGTTTGGTTTTACTGACGTGACGATTCACGACAATGGAACGTTGTTCGGCAATGTAACCCGAATCAGTGACGCCTATGCTTTGGGCGGCACGATTGCACCGGGGGCTCCTTACAATCATGGTCGTGATCCTTCCGGATCTGATCCGCTGATCAGCGACGTTCCCATTCGCATGATGAACACAATTTCGCGCGGCGCGGTGGTGAATGGCCAAAGAAAATTTGATTCAGAGATTTATGGTTTGCGTGTCGGGCCGTATCTGGAAATCCCATTGTGCGAACGCGTGTCGCTTTCGCTGAGCGGTGGCTTTGCGTTGCTATCCGTGAACAGTGATTTCAAATTTCAAGAGAACGTGACGATCTCTGGAGTGGGAACCACAAAAAGAAAAGGCGGCGGCTCTCACAGTGAGTGGCTCCCGGGCGGCTACTTCGGAGGAAATTTTAATTATGCCGTGGCCAAAAATGTGAACGTGTTTGCGGGCGCGCAATATCAAGCAGCCGGGACTTACTCGCATCAAGAAAGCGGAAAGAAAGCGGAGTTGGATTTGGGCGGATCTGTTTTCGCCAATCTCGGAGTTGGATTTTCTTTTTAGCCACGGTGGTCTTGGGCGCCATGGTCGTACAGATAAATGACGTCTTCGTTTTTTTATCACGGACACATTATTCTTGATCTCCCGCCAGCGCCGCCTCGGCCTCATTAGTTATGAATCAAATCCCTTTCACGCGAAAAATTTGTCCAAGTTTGACAATGAGATTTCGCCCGATACTATTTAAAAACTATTTCAACAACGATTTGACCAAAAAGGCAATTTGTGGCCGTAAAAGACGATTACTTAATTGAACTGTTGACCGATATGGGATTGGTGACCAATGAGCAGTTGGCACCGCTTCGGGAACAAGCTGAGTCCACCGGTGAAGGTTTGGTGGATTTGTTGGTCGCGCAAAAAATCATCCGTCCCATGGACGTGGCTCAAGCTAAAGCCGCTCACTTTGGCTACGAGCTGGTTACTTTTAGTGATCTCCGACTTACGGACGATGTCATTTCCTCTGTTCCTCGACATATTGCCAAACGGTATCGAGCGGTTCCGGTCGCCAAACACGGAAACAGCGTGGCGATTGCGCTCAGTGATCCATCGGATCTGGATACGATTGACAGCCTGCAACGCGCGTTGAATGCAGACATTGATCTTCGCGTTGCAACCGACGAAGACATCGATGCTGCACTAAATAAATATTACGGCGCGGCCGACGATTCCGTTGGCAAAATGATTCAGGATATCACGGAAGGCGAAGTTGAAATTGGAACGGTGGGCGGCCAAAAAGCCGATGGCACCGATGATGGTTCGACCGTTGACGCCGATGCGCCAATTATCAAATTGGTCAACACCCTGATCGTTGAAGCTTTCAAAGCGCGGGCATCTGATATTCATCTGGAGCCGCTGGGAAAAACTTTTCGCGTGCGCTATCGCATCGACGGCGTTTTGCACGAAATGAAAAGTCCGCCGAAGCGTTTGCAGGCTTCTATTATCAGCCGTTTGAAAATTCAGTCGAACATGTCGATTGCCGAAAGGCGCATTCCACAAGACGGACGTATCCAAACGCAAGTTGGAGGAAAGCTCATTGACTTGCGCGTTTCATGCCTTCCAACCAATCACGGCGAAAGCATCGTGATGCGTATTTTGGACAAGGAAGGTTTGCGCCTCGGTTTGCCGGAACTTGGATTTTTCACCGACGACCAGCAAACCTTCGAGCGCATGATCGGTTTGCCCGACGGAATTTTGCTCGTCACCGGCCCGACCGGATCCGGCAAAACGACGACGCTCTACTCTTGTCTAAATTTTATCAATCGTCCTGATCGAAAAATTATTACGGTGGAAGACCCCGTCGAATATTTGCTGGCCGGAATCAACCAGGTGCAAGTCAGCGAAACCGTCGGGCTGACTTTTGCGGCGGCGTTGCGCTCAATGCTTCGCCAGGCGCCGAACGTCATCATGCTTGGGGAAATTCGCGACATGGAAACTGCGACCATTGCCATCAATGCATCACTCACCGGCCATTTGGTATTTTCAACTTTGCACACCAACGACGCGCCCGGCGCAGTCACGCGCTTGATCGACATCGGTGTGAAACCATTTTTGGTCGCCTCATCCACCCGTTGTTTGATGGCGCAACGTCTGGTGCGCAAAGTTTGCAAACGTTGCGCGGAACCGTACGAACCGACGGAATCTGAACTCCGATCATTGAACATCGACCCAAACAATGTTCAAGGCGCAACTTTCAAACGCGGCAAAGGTTGCAGTGATTGTAATAAGAATGGTTACCGTGGCCGCTTCGGAGTTTTTGAAGTTTTCGTGATTGATGATGAAGCGCGCAAATTGATTTATGATCGAGTGCCGAGTTCCGTGCTGCGAACCCGCGCGCGTGAAATGGGAATGAGGACGTTGCGCGAAGATGGCGCGCGCAAAGTTTTGGCTGGATTGACGACGCCCGAAGAGGTTATTCGCGCCACCGTCGGGGATGTAGATTGAGATGAGTGAAACGAAGAGACGCCCTTGGAAAACTAAAATTCGCTGAAAGATTATGTCTTATTCAATGTCCGATTTGTTGCAGTTGGTGGTATCCGAAGGCGCGGCTGATTTGCATTTGCGCGTCGGTGTCCCGCCTGTCATTCGCCTGCATGGAATTCTCCATCGCGTTGAAGGGCCGCACTTGAAATCGGAAGACACTGAAGAATTGATGCGCAGCATTACTTCTGAAGATAACATTCAGCACGTTCGTGAAAACGGGGGCGCGGATTTCGGCTTTGCGTTCGGCGAGTTGGCTCGTTTTCGTGTCAGTGTTTTTAAAGAGAAGGGAAATTTCGGAATGGTGCTGCGGCAAATTCCAAACAAGTTGCTCTCCCTGGAACAAATCGGTTTGCCGGAAACAATCGTCCGCACATTGCTGCACAAACCGCGCGGTCTGGTTCTGGTGACGGGTCCGACGGGTTCTGGAAAAACCACGACGCTGGCTTCGATGATTAACATCATCAACGACGAACGCGATGACGCGCACATCATCACGATTGAAGATCCCATCGAGTATTATCACAAACACAAAAAGGCCATTGTCACGCAACGCGAGGTCAACGTGGATGTGCCGAATTTTGCGGAAGCTCTGCGGCGCGCTTTGCGTCAAGATCCGGATGTAATTCTCGTCGGCGAATTGCGCGATCTTGAAACAATGGAAGCGGCGATTACTGCGGCAGAAACCGGGCACTTGGTTTTTGGCACTCTGCATACGACCGGTGCCGCGAAAACCATTGATCGTATCGTCAATGCGTTTCCTGCGAACCAGCAGGAAACAATTCGTATTCAGCTTTCGACAGTTTTACAGGCGGTGATCTCTCAGTTGCTATTGCCGCGTTCCGACAAACCGGGGCGCGTGGCGATTTATGAAATCATGATCAACACTCCGGCCATCGCGGCGTTAATTCGTGACAACAAAACATTCCGCATCAACTCAGACATTCAAACCGGCGCAAAATACGGCATGGTGACTTTGGATGGTTTTCTGATGGATAAATATTTGCAGGGTTGGATTTCGCGCGAAGAAGTTATTAACAAAGCGCAGGACCCTGCCACTGTGCTACAGAAACTACAGGAAATGGAAGCGGCCCAAATGGCGCAAGCACCTAAAAATCCGCCACCCGCTTAAGAACTTATGTCCGATATCGTTTCCGATCCTCTACTTGAATTAGTCAAAGAGCGCAATTTGCTCGATGATTTGCAGCTCGAAGAAGTCATTCAAGAACATTTGCGCAGCGGGAAACAGATCGCACAGATTTTGCATGATTTCGGTTTGCTCGATCGCGACGCGCAGCTTCAAATTATCGCCGACCATTTAGGAACGGAAGTGGTGCAGATTCAAGAATCGGATCTGACTCCGGAAGTTCTTCAGGTCGTACCTGCAAACACTGCGCGCATGTATCAGTGTTTGCCAGTTGCCGTATTCGATTCAACTGTGCGAGTTGCCTTAGGCAATCCGCTGAATCCGTCGGTCATTGATGAGCTTGGGTTCATTACCCGCCGCGAAGTTCAATTAGTCGTCGCTGATGCCGGAGAAATTGAAAGAGCGATCAGCAAATTTTACGGTGATAGCAGCGAAACGGTTTCTGATATTTTAAAAGAAATCGGCGCTGATGGGGACATTGCCAAAGAAATTGAGGAGCTGGGCGCAAGCGGAACGGAAGGGTTGACTAATTTAGCCAACGAGACGCCCATCATAAAATTTGTCAACCTTGTCATCTTTCAGGCGGTGCAGGATCGCGCCAGTGATATTCACTTCGAACCATTCGAGGACGAATTTAAAATTCGTTATCGCGTTGACGGCGCTCTTTATGAAATGGCGCCGCCGCCAAAACATTTGGCGCTGCCGGTGATTTCCCGCCTCAAAGTCATGTCGAATCTCGATATCTCGGAGCGTCGCTTGCCGCAAGACGGTCGCATCACCATGCCGGTTGGGGCCAAACAAATTGATTTGCGCGTTTCGACTCTGCCGACGCAGTTCGGCGAATCAGTGGTGTTGCGTGTCCTGGATCGTTCCGCCGTCAATCTCGATCTCGATGGACTTGGATTGCCGAAGCAAATTTCGGAATACATTTCCGAGGCAATTTTGCAACCCAACGGAATTTTTGTCGTCACTGGCCCGACTGGTTCTGGAAAAACGACCACGCTTTACTCGTGTTTGCGACGCATCAACACCATCGATTCTAAATTGTTGACGGCGGAAGACCCGGTTGAATTTGATATCGAAGGCATCATGCAAGTCGCCGTCAATGAAGCGGTCGGAATGACTTTTGGAAAAGCGCTGCGTTCGTTTCTTCGCCAAGACCCCGACGTGATCATGTTGGGAGAAATGCGCGATTTGGAAACATCGCAAATCGCGATTCAAGCATCCCTCACCGGCCATTTGGTTTTAAGCACGCTGCACACGAACGATGCTCCTGGCGCGGTGACTCGTCTGATCGACATGGGGGTAGAGCCGTTTCTTATTTCCTCAACTTTGATGGCCGTGCTCGCGCAACGATTGGTTCGCACCACCTGCAAAAAATGCCGAACGCCTTTTGAGCCAACGGAAAGTCAGTTATCCATGTTGAACCTTTCTCCGCATGACATTGGCGATAAAGTTTTTTATTACGGACGCGGGTGCGCGGGTTGCAATGATACCGGTTACAAAGGGCGCAAAGGCATTTATGAATTGTTGGTTGTGACCGAAGCAATTCGGGAACTGATTAATCAACGCGCGCCGACCGTGGTGGTGCGGCAAAAGGCTGTGGAGTTGGGAATGGTGACGTTGCGTGAAGATGGCTTGCGGAGTATCTTCGACGGTGATACAACCATCGAAGAAGTCGTAAAATACACTTAATCCTTATGCCCAAGTTTAATTACGTTGCGATGGACTCCCGTGGTAAAGAAACCAAGGGAACCCTCGAAGTGGCCAATCAAAATGAGGCGATTGGGCGGATCAAGGAAATGGGCTATTTCCCGACGAAAGTGGTCGAAAGTAAAGTGGAGAAAAAGGGGCAGCCTGCCGCCAAGACCAAAGCGGGGAAAAAAGGTGGCCTCAATTTCCAGATCAAGATTCCGGGGTTAAGCGGACGAGTTAAGTCGAAGGTGCTCACCGTTTTCACGCGGCAATTGGCGACGCTGGTTGAAGCAGGTTTGCCGCTCCTCCGCGGTTTGCGCGTCCTTGGCAAACAGGAAAAAAATGTCACTCTGAAAAATATCATTAACGATCTGTCCACGTCGATTGAAGGGGGCAGTACTTTTTCCGAGGGTCTGGCGCAGCACCCCAAAGTTTTCAACCGCCTTTTTGTCAATATGGTGAAAGCGGGCGAAATGGGCGGCGTGTTGGAAGTCGTTTTAAAACGTCTGTCGGAGTTCATGGAAAAAGCCCAGAAGATCAAGGGCAAAGTGATTGCCGCCATGTTTTATCCCATCGCGGTCATGGTGGTGGCCGTGGCGATTATGACCGTGTTGATGGTGGTGGTGGTTCCAAAATTCAAAACGATTTTTGAAGGCACTTTGGGTAATGGCCAATCCCTACCGAAATTCACGCAGTTCGTTTTGAATATCAGCGATGCCATCGCCAATCACTTTCTCATCACGGCGGGGCTCGTCGTCGCATTTATTGTGGGATTCAATATTTTCATCCGAATGAGATTTGGCCGAAGACTTTTTGACCGATTCAAACTGAACATGCCGGTTCTTGGTCCGGTGATTAGTAAAGTGGCAATTTCAAGATTCACGCGCACACTCGGAACTTTGGTCAGCAGCGGCGTCCCGATCCTTCAGGCACTGACCATCGTTAAAGAAACTTCTGGCAATGTCATCGTTGGAGAAGCCGTCGGGGCGGTTCATGAAAGTGTGAAGGAAGGTGAAACGATCACCGCGCCGTTGGAGGCTTCCAATGTTTTCCCTCCCATGGTGATCAGCATGGTGGACGTGGGTGAACAAACCGGCGCTTTGCCAGAAATGTTGATGAAGATCGCGGACAATTATGACGAAGAAGTAGATAACGCGGTCGCTGCCATGACTTCGCTACTTGAACCAATTATGATTGTTTTTCTAGCAGTGATTGTAGGAAGTATCGTCATTGCGCTTTTTCTTCCGTTGATTGCTTTGATGGATTCGGTCGGCGATCCTGAAGGAGATAAGCCGGAGAAATCAGAGTAACTTTCTTATTGCAAAAAGGGCCGCTCCAGCGTCAGCCAGGACGGCCCTTTTTATTCCCAAAAAATATTAGGTTGACAGACTCTTTGTACGCTTGTAAATACAATGTAATCACATTGCATGGCTAAACGATTTACAAAGTATGGATTTTGACTGGAACAACCCGCCGTTCAATTTGGATAACGCTCTTAAGCTTCAAGACATTGAGGAATCCTTTGAAGATCCATTTGCCGTTCGTTTATTGCCGGATTCCCAGCGCTTCGCTGTTCAAACACGTTTTTTTAACCTTGGTGTTTCTGCAAGTGGTTCAGGAGTTTTCACGGTTTACCGCACGAACGGCAAACAGGCTCGCGTGATTTATGCCCGAGCCTTTCAACCGGAAGAGCAATTTTTTTATCAACGCAAATTAAACCAAACCCTGGCTCAATAATATGAATGCGATTTCCAACTGGGACGAAGTTCCGATGTTTGATCGTGAAGAATCTGAGGCCGCGTATTGGGCTGAGAACCGAGTCGATGTGCGCTTGATGGAATCGTCCGTTGCGGCCAGCAGCGAAATTTCCGATTCCGTGACGATCACGTTACGGATCGATCCGCGAATGTTGGCTCGCATCAAGCGCGTGGCCCGCTCTCGTTATTTAAATTATCAAAGTATGATCAAACAATGGCTGAGCGAACGAATGGAGCAGGAACTGCGCGACCAGCGTTTCACGGGCAACATACGTTCGCAGGGGTGAATTTTATGGAAAATAAAAATACCAAATGGGTGAGAACGACGAGAGCAGGGGCATTCACTTTGATCGAGTTGCTCGTCGTGATCGCCATCATTGGAATTATCGCGGCTTTGCTCGTTAATTTAGCTGGTCCAGCAGCGAAAGGACGAAAGATCGCCCGAGTCAACGCCGAACTGAATCAACTTGTTACGGTCATAGAATCTTACAAGGCGGCGAAGAATTTTTATCCACCGAGTAACGCCAACACGAACAACGCTGTCACCAATCAACTTTTTTATGAATTGACCGGAACTATTTATAGTGAGGCGAACAATGAATTTCAGACTATTAATGGTTCTGAAAAAATCAGCCCAGCCACGGTTGATAGTTTTTTTGGAGCAAAAGGTTTTGTCAATTCGGCCACGGACCGCAGCGAGGTGAAAAATTATTTTCCAAACTTAAAAGCCGCACAGTATGCGGAAATAAGTTCCAATCCCGATGTGGAATTGCTGATTGTTCCGGTAGAAGGGCCTAACGACACTCCCACCCCGTCGGGGAAAAAAATAAATCCCTGGCGTTACAATTCTGTGAACCCGGTCCATAACCCGGACACGTTCGATTTGTGGGCGGAAATTGTTATCGGGGGAAAAACGAACATCATCGGAAACTGGAAGGAGTAATATGATCGCAACCTTAAAACATAAAGAACACCATTTGCCAGTGCGTTGGACTGAACGTTCGTGGGAACCTCAAATTCATTTGTCGCAGCGAATGACTCGCCATCAATTATTGCCGCACCTGGGATTTTTCTCCTACCCTTTAAGTTCTCGTTTCGGAACATCCGTTCGAAAAAATAACAGTCTCTTTCGCCGCGGATTTACCTTGATCGAACTATTGGTAGTAATCGCGATCATCGGCATTCTCGCGGGTTTGCTATTGCCCGCTCTGGCGAAAGCAAAAGCAAGAGCGAGAGTGACGACCGCTCGAACTGAAATGGGAAATCTTGTTGCCGCGATCACGCAATATCACTCGGAATATGGCCGTTACCCGGCACCGCCCGAGGTGGTTGCTTCGCTTGATCCAGCTACTTGTCCTGATTTTACTTTCGGGATTGACCCAACCGTCGTGAACATGAACAACACGGTGCAAACCAACAATGCGCAATTGATGGCAATTCTTCTGAACATTGAAGATTTCCCGAGTGATGGGTCACCCACTTCAAATAAAGGCTTTAAGCGCAATCCGCGTAAAATTTCTTTTTTCACGGCTAAACGCGTGAATGGAACCAGTCCCGGCGGGGTTGGCGATGACCTGGTCTATCGAGATCCATGGGGAAATCCATACATCGTTACAATCGATTTTAATTACGATGACAAATCTCGCGATGGTTTATATCGAAAGGCAAACGTGTCGCAGCAGACCGGCACCAAGGGTCACAACGGCCTTTACAATGGAATCGATAATGGCGGCAATGGAGATAATTTCGAAGCCAATGTTCCCGTGATGGTTTGGTCGCTTGGCCCCGATGGCAAAGTTGATGGCTCCAAGAAAGCCAACATTGACGAAAACAAAGACAACGTCCTGAGTTGGAGTTCCAAATGAACTGCGGCAACCCAACGCAAGTAAGAAAGTATTCTGGCATTTTCCAGCGCCGCAAGCTCGCGTTCACGCTCATTGAAATGCTGTTGGTCATCACGATCATCGCGCTGCTCGCTGCGGTGGGATTGCCGCATCTCAAAGGCTGGGGTGAATCCAACAGCATGACCA